>NZ_JBIVHR010000061.1:0-38244 GCF_044749305.1 Pseudomonas sp. NPDC089534
GGGGAGGAATTCGCGGGGCGTCTGGGTCGCCTTGATGCTGACCATCTGCGAGCGCGGCACCATGATGTCGCGCACCTGCAGGTCGGCCACCTGGATGGCGCCTTCGACGATGGCCAGCGCTTCGCTGTCCAGCAGCTTGTTCTGATGGGCGTCGCGCAGCAGCTCCATCAGCTCCTGGCGGTTCTTCGGCTCGTGGGCAAAAGCCTGGGTGATCTTACCCAGCCATGACTTCTGCCCGTTGCTCGATCGATCTTCGCTCATAGCGATTACTCTGAATCCTTTGTCGTAACGGTAGGGGATGTTTCGGTTTCGTCGTCCGCGTAGGGATCGGGGTAGCCCAGTTCGGCAAGCAACTCGCGTTCCAGGGCTTCCATTTCCTCGGCCTCATCGTCATCGATGTGATCGTAGCCCAGCAGGTGCAGGCAGCCGTGAATGACCAGATGGGCCCAGTGGGCCTTGAGCGCCTTGCCCTGTTCGGCGGCTTCGCGCTCGACCACGGCCACGCAGATCACCAGGTCGCCCAGCAGCGGGATGTCGAGAAACTCGTCGGGCACTTCGGCGGGGAACGACAGGACGTTGGTCGCGTAATCCTTCTGGCGCCAGGTGCGGTTCAGCTCGCGGCCTTCCGCTTCGTCCACCAGACGGATGGTCATTTCCGAGTCGGCGGTGCGCTGGCGCAGGGCCAGTTCGCACCACAGGCGGAATTCGGCTTCGGTCGGCGCGCTCGCTTGGGTCGCGGTCTGCAGGTCTAGCTCAAGCATCGCGAGGGGTATCCTTGGCCGCTTCGGCACGGGTCTCGAAGCGCTCGTAGGCTTCGACGATGCGCTGCACCAGCGGGTGGCGCACCACGTCCTTGGGCTGGAAGTGGGTGAAGCTGATGCCCGGCACGTCCTTCAGGACCTCGATCACATGGTGCAGCCCGGACTTGGTGCCGCGGGGCAGGTCGACCTGGGTGATGTCGCCGGTGATGACGGCGGTCGAGCCGAAGCCGATCCGGGTCAGGAACATTTTCATCTGTTCGACGGTGGTGTTCTGGCTTTCGTCGAGGATGATGAAGCTGTTGTTCAGCGTGCGGCCGCGCATGTAGGCCAGCGGCGCGACTTCGATCACCTGGCGTTCGATCAGCTTGGCCACGTACTCGAAGCCGAGCATTTCGTAGAGCGCGTCGTAGAGCGGGCGCAGGTACGGGTCGATCTTCTGGGCCAGGTCGCCGGGCAGGAAGCCGAGCTTTTCGCCCGCTTCGACCGCCGGACGCACCAACAGGATGCGCCGCACCTGTTCGCGCTCCAGCGCGTCCACGGCGCAGGCCACGGCCAGGTAGGTCTTGCCGGTGCCCGCCGGGCCGATGCCGAAGTTGATGTCGTTGCCGAGGATTTCCTTCACGTAGCGCAGCTGATTCAGGCCGCGCGGGCGAATCATGCCTTTTTTGGTGCGCAGGGCGACGGACGGTTCGGCGGGGGAGTGCTTGTCCAGTTCTTCGACGGCGGATTCCTGCAGGTACAGGTGCACCATGTCCGGCGACAGCTCCGTACCCTTGGTTTCCCGGTACAGGCGGCGCAGCAGGTTTTCCGCGGAAGTGGTGTGCTTGGGTTCGCCGATCAGTTCGAACTGGTTGCCGCGGTTGCGGATCTCGATGGCCAGGCGCTGTTCGATCAGGCGCAGGTGCTCGTCGAACTGCCCGCACAGATTGGCGAAGCGGCGAGCTTCAAAGGGCTCGAGGATGAAGCGATGGGGTTCTATGGGTGCGTTCAAGGTCGTATTTAGCCGCCCTGGGGCAATAATGATGAAATCAAGGATAACGCCAGTGGCGTAGGTGCGAAAGCTCTTAAAACAGCCTCATCGGATCCCTGTGGCGAGGGAGCTTGCTCCCGCTGGAGCGCGAAGCGCTCCCAAGCCGGTTTCGGCACGGGCCCGGGCGCCTTGTCTGCGGCCGCTGCGCAGCCGGGCGGGAGCAAGCTCCCTCGCCACGAAAGCCCGTTCCCGCAACGGTCAGCCGATCAGCGAACCGCGCAGCGAGTGCGGCTGCGCCGAATCGATGTGCACGTCGGCGAACTGACCGATCAGGGTCGGATTGTCGCAGCGGAAGTTGACGATACGGTTATTCTCGGTGCGCCCCTGCAGCTCGCCCGGATCCTTTTTCGAATAGTCGGTGACCAGGATGCGTTGGGTGGTGCCGACCATTTGTCGGCTGATCTCGAAGCCTTGCTGGTTCAGGCGGTGCTGCAGCGCGTTCAGGCGCTCCTTTTTCAGCTCCTCCGGGGTGTCGTCGGCCAGGTCGGCCGCCGGGGTGCCCGGGCGCTGGCTGTAGACGAACGAGTAGGAGAAGTCGAAACCGACGTCGGCGATCAGCTTCATGGTCTGTTCGAAGTCTTTCTCGGTCTCGCCGGGGAAGCCGACGATGAAGTCCGAACTGATGCAGATGCCCGGCACGGCGGCGCGCAGTTTGCGCAGCTTGGACTTGTACTCCAGCGCCGTGTGGTTGCGCTTCATGGCCGCCAGGATCCGGTCCGAGCCCGACTGCACCGGCAGGTGCAGGTGTTTCACCAGTTCCGGCACGTCGGCGTGGGCCTGGATCAGGCTGTCGGAGAACTCCAGCGGGTGCGAGGTGGTGTAGCGGATGCGGTCGATGCCGTCGACGGCGGCGACCACCCGGATCAGTTCGGCGAGATCCGCCAGGCGGCCGTCGTGGGTGAGGCCGCGGTAGCCGTTGACGTTCTGCCCCAGCAGGGTGACTTCGCGCACGCCGTTCTCGGCCAGGTGGATGATCTCGGCGATCACGTCGTCGAACGGCCGGCTGACCTCCTCGCCGCGGGTGTAGGGCACCACGCAGAACGTGCAGTACTTGCTGCAGCCTTCCATCACCGACACGTAGGCGCTCGGGCCGTCGATGCGCGGCTCGGGCAGGTGGTCGAACTTTTCGATCTCCGGGAACGAGACGTCCACCTGCGGCAGCTTGCTGACGCGTGCGGCGTCGATCATTTCCGGCAGGCGGTGCAGGGTCTGCGGGCCGAACACCACATCGACATAGGGTGCGCGGTCGCGGATCGCGGCGCCTTCCTGGCTGGCCACGCAGCCGCCGACGGCGATGACCATCTCCGGGTTGGCCAGTTTCAGTTCGCGCCAGCGTCCGAGCTGGGAATAGACCCGGTCCTGGGCGCGTTCGCGGATCGAGCAGGTGTTGAGCAGAATCACGTCGGCGTCTTCGGCGCGGGCGGTGACTTCCAGGGCCTGGTGTTCGCCCAGCAGGTCGACCATGCGCGAGCTGTCGTACTCGTTCATCTGGCAACCGTGGGTTTCGATGTATAGCTTCTTGGCCATGGGTTCAGGTCGTCACGTGATTCAAAGAACCGCGCATTATAGGGAACATGCCCGAAGGTTCCTACCGCTGCGCGTCCGGTGCCTGTGCTATAGTTTGCGCCCTCTTTTTTGCCCCATGTGTTGTCCGCCCGCCATGACCAAACGCGAAGCTCCGATCTACAAGGTGATTTTCCTGAACCAGGGCCAGGTGTTCGAAATGTACGCCAAGCAAATCTATCAAAGCGATCTGTGGGGCTTTCTGGAAGTGGAAGAGTTCGTCTTCGGCGAGCGCACGCAAGTGGTCGTGGATCCGAGCGAAGAGAAGCTCAAGGCTCAGTTCGAGGGCGTGGTGCGCAGCTTCGTGCCGATGCATTCGATCGTGCGCATCGACGAGGTCGAGCGCCTCGGTACGCCGAAGATCAGCGAAGCCCGCGCCGGCGCAGGCAACGTGATGCCGTTTCCGATGCCGATGCCCGAGAAGTAAGCCGCAGTCCTGTGGCGAGGGAGCTTGCTCCCGCAGGGGTGCGCAGCAGCCCCGAATCCGGTTCAAACGGCTTTTCCTGACACAACCCACTGGCAGGTTCACGGCCGCTACGCAGCCGAGCGGGAGCAAGCTCCCTCGCCACATAACTAAGGATTCAGGGCAGCGGCGAGAAAGGCGTGCGCCCGTCGGCGCTCTGCAGTTCCATCAGGTATTTACGGAAAATTTGCCCGAGCACCTGGGTGGCGGTCTCGAGGTCTTCGCGGGGCATCTTCTCGGCGACTTCGTCGGCAGTGTCCAGCGCATCCTCGGCGCCGTTGACCGCAGCCATCTTCAGCACGATGTAGGCTTGGATGTTGTTGGCCTGCACGCCTTCGCCGTGGAAGAACATGGTGCCGAGCTTGAACTGCGCCTGGGCGTGGCCCTGCAGCGAGGCCTTTTCGAAGTAGTTGAGGGCTTGGTTGAGGTCGCGCGGCGCATTCTTGCCGTCGTAGTAGAACTCACCCAACTCGTATTGCGCTTGCGCATCCCCAGCGTCCGCAGCCTTCTGGCAGGCGGCGAGGGCCTGCGTGACGTCTTGCGGCTGTGTGTTGAGGGTGCAACGCCCCATCGCCGGGATCAACAACGAGTTGCCGCCTGCCTGTGCATGTGCAAGCAGCGGCTGAAGGAGCAACAGGCAGCCCAAGGCAAGGGTGCGGCCGGTGCGGTTCATGGGAATCGACTTACCTCTGAAGGGCACGCGGACCCGTCGAGGGATCCAATAAGCGCGCATTATGAAATAAGCAGGCCCAACCTTACAAAGTCTTTACTCGATTTTCTGCTGCGCGGAGCGCGTGCCGCCTGATTTGCGGGCATTCATCGGCAAAGATGCAGGAAAAAACGCGGGGGTGTAGGCAAACGCTGACGCCGGCATTGGCCAACGTCAGCGTCGGGGCGGTCACTTCAGGGCGGCGAAGGCGCGCTCGGCGGCGTCCAGGGTCAGTTTCAGTTCCGCTTCGCCGTGGGCGATGGAGGTGAAACCGGCTTCGAAGGCGCTCGGCGCCAGGTACACGCCGCCTTCGAGCATCAGGTGGAAGAAGCGTCCGAACAGCGCGGCATCGCTGGCCATCACATCGTCGAAGGTGACGATGTCGTCGGCGCCGCTGAAGTACAGGCCGAACATGCCGCCGGCCTGGGTGGTCACGAACGGGATGCCGGCGGCGTCGGCGCGCTGCTGCAGGCCGTCGAGCAGGCGGGTGGTGTAGTCGGTCAGTTCGGCGTGGAAGCCCGGGCGGCTGATCAGGCGCAGGGTGGTCAGGCCGGCCGCCATGGCCAGCGGGTTGCCCGACAGCGTGCCGGCCTGGTAGACCGGGCCCAGCGGCGCGATGCGCTGCATGATTTCACGCTTGCCGCCGAAGCAGCCGACCGGCATGCCGCCGCCGATGATCTTGCCGAAGGTGGTCAGGTCCGGGGTCACGCCGTAGTGGGCCTGGGCACCGCCGAGGGCGACGCGGAAACCGGTCATCACTTCGTCGAAGATCAGCACGACGCCGTGGCGGTCGCACAGGCTGCGCAGGCCTTCGAGGAAGCCCGGCGCCGGCGGCACGCAGTTCATGTTGCCGGCCACCGGCTCGACGATGATGCACGCGACGTCCTGGCCGACTTCGGCGAGCATCTTCTCGACGGCGCCGATGTCGTTGAACGGCAGGGTCAGGGTGTGCTTGGCGAACGCCGCCGGCACGCCGGCCGAGCTCGGCACGCCCTGGGTCAGCGCGCCGGAGCCGGCCTTGACCAGCAGGCTGTCGGAGTGGCCGTGGTAGCAGCCTTCGAACTTGATGATGCTGTCGCGGCCGGTGAAGCCGCGGGCCAGGCGGATGGCGCTCATGGTCGCCTCGGTGCCGGAGCTGACCATGCGCACCATGTCCATCGACGGCACCAGCGAGCAGACCAGGTCGGCCATCTCGGTTTCCATGGCGGTCGGTGCGCCGTAGGACAGGCCGTGCTCCAGTTGCTTGCGCACGGCGTCCAGCACGTCCGGGTGGCTGTGGCCGAGGATCATCGGCCCCCAGGAGCCCACGTAATCCACATAGCGCTTGTCGTCTTCGTCGGTGACGTAGGCGCCTTCGGCATGCTTGAAGAACAGCGGGGTGCCGCCGACGCTCTTGAACGCGCGGACCGGCGAGTTGACGCCGCCGGGGATGTGTTTCTGGGCATTGGCAAACAGGGTTTCGGAACGGGACATGATCGGGCTCTCGAATATCAGGATTTGAACAATTCATTGAATGCGCGGGCGCGGCGCGTCACCTCGGCGGTGCTGTCCGCACCGAACAGGCCGTGGACGACCGCCAGCAGGTCGGCGCCGTGGGCCACCAGCGGGGCGGCGTTGCCCAGGGTGATGCCGCCGATCGCGCAGATCGGCAGGTGCAGCGTGCGGCGGGCCTCGTCGAGCAGGCCGAGGCTGCAGCTCGGGGCGCCGGGCTTGGTGCTGGAGTTGAAGAACCGGCCGAAGGCGACATAGCTCGCGCCTTCCTTCACGGCCTGTTCGGCCAGTTCGAGCTGCGCGTGGCAGGTCGAACCGATGACCGCGCCGGAGCCGAGCAGGGCGCGGGTCGGCGACAGCGGGCCGTCGGTCTGGCCCAGGTGCACGCCGACGTTCAGGCGGGCGGCCAGTTCGGCGTCGTCGTTGATGATCAGGCGGGTCTTGTAGCGCTCGCACAGTTCGCGCAGGGCTTCGGCCTCGCGCAGGCGGCGGGTGTCGTCACCGCTCTTGTCGCGGTATTGCAGGAGGGTGACGCCGCCCTCCAGCGCCGCCTCCACGTAAGGCAGCAACTTACCCTCCAGCAGCGTGCTGTCGGTGATGGCGTACAGGCCACGTAATTTCATCGCACAGGCCTCCCGGCGTCAGGCGCGGAGCAGCGGGAATGCAGCGCCGGTCGCGCTGCATCGCAAATGCGGCATCAGGTGCACCGCATCAGGAACAGAAGTCCAGCGGCAGGCGACGCGGCACGAACTGGCCTTTGCCCAGTTGCTCGGCATCGCGCAGGGTGCGCCAGGTGTAGTCCAGCGCAGTGCGCACGGCGCTGGCCAGGTGTTCGCCTTGGGCCAGGCGACCGGCCAGCGTGCTGGCCAGGGTGCAGCCGGAGCCGTGGTAGCTGCCCGGCAGGCGCTGGCAGATGAAGGTCTCGCGCAGGCCGTCGCGGCCGTACAGGCGGTTGTGGATTTGCGTCTCGTCGCCATGGCCGCCGGTGATCAGCAGGTGCTTGACGAACGGCAGCAGCTTTTCGGCGCACTCGTCCGCGGTGCCTTCGGGCAGTTCGGCGAGGATCCGCGCTTCGGGCAGGTTGGGGGTGGCGATGACGGACAGCGGCAGCAGGCGTTCGCGCATGGCGTAGCCGACCTCGTCCTTGCCCAGGCGTCCGCCGCCGCCGGCGCGCAGCACCGGGTCGCAGACCACCGGCAGGTGCGGGTGCGCCTGGAGCAGCTCGACCACGGTGTCGACCATTTCCAGGGAACCGAGCATGCCCAGCTTCACCGCCGCGACGTCGGAGTCGTTGAGCACGGCATTGGCCTGGGCCAGCACCCACTCGCGGTCGAGGACGCGGAAATCGGTGACGTTGACCGTGTCCTGCACGGTCAGGGCGGTGACGGCCGGAGCCGCATGGCAACCCTGGGCGAGCAGGGCTTCGATATCTGCCTGCAGGCCGGCGCCACCACTGGGGTCGTGGCCGGAGAGACAGAGGACAACGGGGCGGGAGCTGTAGGTATTCATGGTGCGCGAGCTTACCACCAAACCCGGTTTTCGGGTGTTGCGCCGCTCAAGTCGGCCGATAACGTTTCCGCAGGCTGTGTCCGTACTGTCACAATCTGACCGGGTGAACAGCTCTAGTCCGGTGCTTTGCTCTGGAACGCCCGTTCTAGAGCCTCTGCCGGAAAAATTTCAATGGTGCTCAATGGCCATCAACGGCTATGCTAGAGTGGATCCAAACCAATAACAGGTAATACCGGTTTTACGTCTTCTCAAAGGGAATGGGGGGCTTCCTGACGCAACCGGACAAGCCACGCTGGGGCTTCAATGCGCTATTTGCTGATGTTGCTGTTCTGCTTGCCCCTCCTGGCGAGCGCCGTCGAGTTCGACGAATTCACCCAGAGCCTCCCGCTGGGCCGATCCCTGCAAGTGTTCGAAGACCCGAGCGGTCTGGCGAGCCTTGCCGATGTCCGCACCCAGGACGCTGCCGGCCTTTTCAGACCCCACGACAAAGCCACGCTCAATGCCGGTTACTCGCGCTCGGCGTTCTGGCTGAAAATCGATCTGCACTACCGCCCGAGCAATCCGGCGGCGCAGCGCACCTGGCTGCTGGAGCTGGCCTATCCGCCGCTCGACCACCTCGACCTCTACCTGCCCGATGCCGCAGGCAATTACCGCCTGGCGCGCCAGACCGGCGATGCCCTGCCGTTCGCCAGCCGCGAGATCCGCCAGAACAATTACCTGTTCGACCTGGCCTTCGAACCGGGCCAGGCGCAGACCGTCTACCTGCGGCTGGCCAGCGAAGGCTCGATCCAGGCGCCGGTGACGCTCTGGTCGAGCACCGCCTACCTGGAAGACCAGCCGGTGCGCCTGTATGTGCTGGGCATCATCTATGGCGTGCTGCTGGGGATGCTGGTGTACAACCTGTTCATCTACCTCAGCGTGCGCGACACCAGTTACCTCTATTACATCTTCTATATCGCCTCGTTCGGCCTGTACCAGTTGTCGGTCAACGGCGCGGCGGTGGAATACTTCTGGCCGGACAACCCTTGGTGGGCCAACGCCGCCACGCCGTTCTTCATCGGTTGCGCCGGGCTGTTCGGCAGCCAGTTCGCCCGCAGCTTCCTGCAGACCAAGAACCACAGCCGCTGGCTCGACCGGCTGCTGATCGCGCTGATCGCGTTCGGCGCGCTGGTGGTGGGCCTGTCGCTGATGACCAGCTACGGGCTGGCGCTGCGCCTGGCGACGACCCTGGCGCTGACCTTCACCGTGGTGATCTTCGCCGCCGGGATCTTCGCCTGGTGGCGCGGCCTGCGGGTGGCGCGCTATTTCATCATCGCGTGGTCGGCGTTCCTGCTCGGCGGGGTCGTCAACACCCTGATGGTGCTGGGCGTACTGCCGAACGTGTTCCTGACCATGTACGCCAGCCAGATCGGCTCGGCCATCGAAGTGGCGCTGCTGTCGCTGGCCCTGGCCGACCGCATCAACGCCATGCGTGAGCAGCAGGCGCAGACCCTGCTGGAGGCCGGCCAGAAACTGGAAGTGCTCAACCAGCAGTTGGCCCACAGCAACAAGCTCAAGGACGAGTTCCTGGCGACCCTGACCCACGAGCTGCGCACCCCGATGAACGGCGTGATCGGTTCGCTGGAACTGATGCAGACCGTCGAGCTGGATCCGGAGCTGGAGCAATACCAGCAGACCGCCGCCGGCTCTGCCCGGGACATGATGCGCATGGTCAACGGCATCCTCACGCTGACCGAACTGCAGGCCGGCAAGCTCAAGGAAACGCCCGGCAGCTTCAGCCTGCGGGGCGTGATCGAGGCGCTGCGGTTGCAGTTCGGCGGCAATGCGACGAGCAAGTGCCTGGACTTCAAGGTCGACGTGCTGCAGACCCTGCCGGATCGCCTGCACGGCGACAGCGGCAAGCTGGCGCAATGCCTGGAGTGCCTGTTGGACAACGCGATCAAGTTCACCCGGGTCGGCGGGCTGGCCTTGCGGGTCACCGGCAAGCCGTCCCAGGGCAACCGGTTGGCGCTGTCGTTCGCGGTGATCGACACCGGCATCGGCTTCACCGACCTGGGCGAGGCGACGCTGTATCAGCGGTTCTTCCAGCTCGACGGCTCGATGACCCGGGAGTACGGCGGCCTGGGCGTCGGCCTGGCGATCTGCCGGCAACTGGTCGAGCTGCTGGGCGGCAAGCTCACCCACCGCTCCGAGCCGGGGCGCGGCAGCCGGTTCCAGCTGGATGTCGAGTTCGAGCTGCCGGCGGTCGAGCCGATCCCGGCATCGCTCCACGGCATGGTCGGCGCGCGGGCGCCGCAGGACTGCACCGTCCTGCTGGTGGACGACAACAGCGTCAACCAACTGGTCATGCGCGGCATGCTGCTCAAGCTCGGGTTCCGGGTACGCACGGCCGACCACGGTGCGGCGGCGCTCGAATGCCTGCAGCGCGAGGCGTTCGACGCGGTGCTGATCGATTGCCAGTTGCCGCCGCTCGACGGAGCGTCGCTGTGCTGCCGCATCCATGACCTGCCGGGCTGCGCCCGTCTGCCGGTGTTCATGCTGGCGCAGGGGGCGGACCTGGAGCGCTGCGCGACGGGCGGGGTGATCGACTACCTGAGCAAACCGGTGAAGTTCGAGGAACTGCAGGCGGCGCTGGAGCGTCGGGTGCTTTGTCATTGATAGGGTGAAACCGCCGAGCGTTCGGCGTAAATGACACTTTGTCCGGCCACGGGACGGTGCTTAACTGAGCCTCTGGCAGACAGAAGGAGCCCCGTCATGAACCTGCATCAGTTCGCCGAAACCCACGAAGTCACCAACCAGCCGCCGTCGCTGGACGGGGCCAACCTGTACCGCATCGACTTGCCGCTGCAGGAGTGGTCGAGACGCTTCGGCGCCGGCTGGGCCGAGTCGCGGATCGACGCCTACGGCGCCCTGGCCGGCGGGCCGCTGATGGAGGCCGGGTTCCTCGCCAACCAGAACAAGCCGGTGTTCGCCAGCCATGACCGCTACGGCCACCGCATCGACCTGGTGGAATTCCATCCGGCGTATCACGAGCTGATGCGCACGGCCATCGAACACGGCCTGACCTCATTGCCCTGGACTCATCCCCAGGAAGGCGCCCATGTGGCCCGCGCCTCGATGAGCTACCTGCACAGCCAGGCCGAGGCCGGCAGCGGCTGCCCGCTGACCATGACCTTCGCCAGCGTGCCGGCGATGCGCCTGCAGCCGGACTTGGCCGAGCGGTGGCTGCCGAAGATCCTCGCCACCGAGTACGACCCGCGCAACGTCGGCATGGCCCACAAGGCCGGGGTGACCATCGGTATGGCGATGACCGAGAAGCAGGGCGGCACCGACGTGCGGGCCAACACCACCAAGGCGTTTCCGGTGGGTGCCGGCGGCCCGGGCCAGGCCTATGAGCTGGTGGGGCACAAGTGGTTCTGCTCGGCGCCGATGTGCGATGCGTTCCTCACCCTGGCGCAGACCGACAAGGGCCTGAGCTGCTTCCTGCTGCCGCGCCACCGTCCGGACGACACGCGCAACCAGTTCTACATCCAGCGCCTGAAGAACAAGCTCGGCAACTGCTCCAACGCCTCCAGCGAAGTGGAGTTCCGCGGGGCGCTGGCGTGGATGGTCGGCGAGGAGGGGCGCGGGGTGCCGACCATCATCGAGATGGTCGCCATGACCCGCTTCGATTGCATGGTCGGCTCCAGCTCGCTGATGCGCCAGGCGCTGACCCAGGCCAGCCACCACTGCGCGCACCGCAAGGTGGGCGGCAAGCTGCTCAGCGAGCAGCCGCTGATGCAGAACGTGCTGGCCGACCTGGCGCTGGAAAGCGAGGCGGCGCTGGCCCTGAGCCTGCGCATGGGCCGTGCGCTGGACCGTCTGGACGACCGCCACGAAGCGCAGTTCGCCCGGCTGGTGACGGCGGTGGGCAAGTACTGGATCTGCAAGCGCGCCCCAGCCATGATCAACGAGGCCGCCGAGTGCATGGGCGGCGCCGGCTACGTCGAGGACAGCATCCTGCCGCGGCTGTACCGCGAGGCACCGGTCAACTCGACCTGGGAGGGTTCGGGCAACGTGCAGTGCCTGGACGTGCTGCGCGCCCTGTCGAAAGAGCCCGGCGTGCTCGACATGCTGTTCCATGAACTGGGCGACGGCCACGGCGACCCGCGCCTGGCCGCGCACATCCGCCGGTTGCGGGCGGCATTCAAGGACACCGGCGACATTCAGTACCGCGCGCGGCAACTGACCGAAGACATCGCCCTCGGGCTGCAGGCGAAGCTGTTGCTGGAGGCCGGGAATGCGGCGGTCAGCGACGCCTTCATCGCCAGCCGCCTCGATGGCGCGGGCCGGGTCTACGGCGCATTGCCCCGTGGCGCGGACGTGGAAGCCATCGTCGCCCGCTCGACGCCGCAGGGCTTCTGATCCCGCCCCGATCCCACAAGGGGATTTCGGCCAGGCGCAAAACACTGTGGGAGCCAGCCTGCTGGCGATGACGTCAGCTCAGGCGCCGCAGGGCAGAACCGAGACGGTTGCTCCCACAGGTTTGCGCTTTGCCTCAAGGATTGCGGCAAAGCCAATCGCCACTGTTCCCGTGACGCCGTGTTGCAGGCAAGATGAAGGCCTGCAAGACAGAACACAGGAAGCTGACCGTGACCGAAGCGTTTATTGTCGTTCAAACCGCCGAACAGGCCGTGGACCTGCTGGCCGAGCTGCACGAGCGGGCCACCACCGCGCTGAGTTCGGCGCTCAAGCGTTACCTCAAGGACCGCGTCGAGCCGGACGCCGCGCAGCGCGCGCTGTTCCGCTACCCCGAACTGCGCCTGACCTACCACTGCCAGGGCGAAGTCCCGCAGACCACCCGCGCCTACGCCAAGGTGCAGCTGCCGGGCACCTACAGCGTCACCGTCACCCATCCCAAGGCGTTCGGCAAATACCTGCTGGAGCAACTGACGCCGCTGATGCATGACTTCACCGTCACCGTGGAGGTGGGCGTCAGCGAGCAGAACATCCCGTACCCGTACGTTGTCGAGCAGGGCGACGAGCTGGCCGGTTCCGGCGTCACCGCCGCGGTGCTGGCGCGGGTGTTCCCGAGCACCGACCTGTCCGCCGCCACCGACGGCATCGCCGACGGCCTCTACGACTGGGAAAACACCGACCCTCTGCCGCTGGCGCTGTTCGATGCCGCGCGGGTGGACTTCTCCCTGCGCCGGCTGGTGCACTACACCGGCAGCGACTGGCGCCACGTGCAGCCGTGGATCCTGCTGACCAACTACCACCGCTATGTCGACCAGTTCATCGTCCACGGCCTTGAGCAACTGCGCCGCGACCCGCGTTTCGTGCGCATGGTGCTGCCGGGCAACGTGATCATCGAGAAGGGCATGGATCACGGCGAGGCCTCGGCCATCGCCGCCGGCGTGGTGTGGCACCGCTACCAGATGCCGGCCTACCACCTGATCGCCAGCGACGGCCACGGCGTGACCCTGGTGAACATCGGCGTCGGCCCGTCCAACGCCAAGAACATCACCGACCACCTGGCGGTGCTGCGTCCGCACTGCTGGCTGATGATCGGCCACTGCGGCGGCCTGCGGCAGTCGCAGACCATCGGCGACTACGTGCTGGCCCACGCCTACATGCGCCGCGACGGGATCCTCGACCGGGTGGTGCCGCCGAACATTCCGATTCCGGCCCTGGCCGAAGTGCAGCTGGCGTTGCAGCAGGCGGCGGCCAACGTCACCGGCGACAAGGGCGACGACCTGAAGAAGCGCCTGCGCACCGGCACCGTGCTGACCTACGACGACCGCAACTGGGAGCTGCGCTGGGCCCAGGAGCGTCCGCTGATCAACCTGTCCCGCGCGGTGGCGGTGGACATGGAAAGCGGCACCATCGCCGCGCAGGGCTATCGCCTGCGGGTGCCGTACGGCACGCTGCTGTGCGTGTCGGACAAGCCGCTGCACAGCGAGATCAAGCTGCCGGGTTCGGCCAATGCCTTCTATGAGCGTGCGGTCAGCCAGCACCTGAAGATCGGCATCGAGGCGGTGGATCTGCTGCGCACCGAACTCAACTCGCTGCACTCGCGCAAGCTGCGCAGCTTCGACGAACCGCCGTTCCGCTGACGGTTTGCCGTGGCCATTTGGCGGTCGGGGCACTAGCATGGTCGGCCCTGACCGTCAGATGTTGTGTTGCCCATGTCCCGTCCCCAACGCCCGACTTCCCGCCGCCCCGGCGCGAAGCCCTCTCCCGCAGGCCCGCGCCGTGTCGCCAAGGCGCCCCCGGCCGAGCCGAAGCTGATCCTGTTCAACAAGCCGTTCGATGTGCTGACGCAGTTCAGCGACGGCGAGGGGCGGGCGACGCTCAAGGACTACATCGACGTGCCCGGCATCTACCCGGCCGGACGCCTGGACCGCGACAGCGAAGGCCTGTTGCTGCTGACCAACGACGGCCAGTTGCAGGCGCGGATCGCCGACCCCAAGCACAAGCTGGCCAAGACCTACTGGGTGCAGGTGGAGGGCGAGCCGAGCGCGGAGCAGTTGCAGCGCCTGCGTGACGGCGTCGAGCTCAACGACGGCATGACCTTGCCCGCCGAGGCCCGGCAGTTGGACGAGCCGCAGTTGTGGCCGCGCAACCCGCCGGTGCGCTTTCGCAAGAGCGTGCCCACGAGCTGGCTGGAACTGGTGATCCGTGAGGGCCGCAACCGTCAGGTGCGGCGGATGACGGCGGCGGTGGGGCTGCCGACCTTGCGGCTGGTGCGGGTCAGGATCGGCGGTTGGACGCTCGACGGCCTCGATCAGGGCCAGTGGAAGGAAGTGCCGGCGCGCTTATAGGGCGCCGGATTCGATCAGGCCGATCACCACGCTTTTGATGATGAACGCGGCCACGCCCAGGCCCAGCACGAAGAACAGAATGAACGAGCCGAAGCGCCCGGCCTTGGATTTCTTCGCCAGGTCCCAGACGATGAAGCCCATGAAAATGATCAGGATGCTGACCAGGCCAGTCATCATCCACTCTTCGAACAGTGCTGGATCCATCGGACATCTCCGGCGCGTGCGGCTGAAAGGGCGGCGGGGAGTATACGCCAAGGGCGGCGGCGCGGGGATCGGCCTGCGGCGGTGTGCCGCAGTCATCCGTCGCCTGAATCGGCGGTGTCCGGTCCACCGCCATCGCCAGCAGGCTGGCTCCCACTGTGGATCCTGGATGGCCGCAAGATTCCTGCGCACCGCATGACTTTGTGGGAGCTGGCTTGCCAGCGATGAGGCCGGCACTGCCGACATCCTGGTGACCGACCTGTGAAGGGGCCTTCAGCTGCGCAGATGGGTCAGCGGCAGTTCGGTGCTGTTCAGGACCTGGTTGAGCACGAAGCTGGAGCGCACGCTGGTCACCCCTTCGATCCGGGTCAGGTGGCCCAGCAGCAGTTTCTGGTAGTGGTCCATGTCCGGCACCACCACCTTCAACTGATAGTCGGCGTCCACCCCGGTCACCAGGCTGCATTCGAGCACCTGCGGCAGGGTGCGGATCGCCGCCTCGAAGTTTTCGAAGCGCTCCGGCGTGTGCCGGTCCATGCCGATCAGCACATACGCGGTCAGGCTCAGGCCGAGCATCTTGCGGTCGAGCAGGGCGACCTGGCGCGAGATGTAGCCGTCGTCCTCCAGTTGCTTGACCCGGCGCGAGCACGGCGAGGGCGACAGACCGATGCGTTCGGCCAGCTCCTGGTTGGAGATGCGGGCGTCGCGCTGCAGCTCCGCCAAAATGCTCAGGTCGTAACGGTCGAGTTTGCTCATCAATCTGTCCTTTGTCCTGTCTATTGCGGCGGATTATCTATCCAGGGTTAAAAATTGCGCAAGCGGTGTTTATTTGAGCAATCTTCGCAATCATCTGTCGCGGCGTCAGGCCTATCCTTATCACCAGAATCACTGCTCGGTAACACAGTCCACTGCGGCCGCCCAATCAGGCCTGCCGCGGCCGCCGCCCCCACCGGGGACGTGCCGGCCCCCGAGCTGCACCCTGTCCAGAAGACGGGTGAGGTGAGCCGGCGCCACAAGCGTCGAGCCAGGACGAAGTTCTCTGAAGGGGAGGCCGACGGGTCTCCCCTTTTTCTTGCCTGCGATTTGCCGGTTTCCGTGTCCGTGCGGCTCAATAAATAAATGCCGTGACTGATAACCTGTTGCAGAACCCGGTGTGTCGATCCCCGGTCTTAGCTACAAGCCCTAACCCCCGCAGTGAGGAATTTCATGAAGTCGCGCATCTGGCGTCTGGCCGGTGTTGGTTTGCTGTGTGTGAGTGTCGGTGCGCAGGCGCTGGCCGATGAGCCGCAGAATCGCGGCCCGGACGGCGGCGGACGCGGGCCGGAGCATCAGGGCAACAATCAGGGGCGGGACGGCGAACATCAGTCCCATGGGCAGAACGCCCCGCAGCAGAATCAGCCGCGCCCGCAGAACAACGAGATCATCCGCGGCGACAACAGCCGTCAGTTCGAGCACAACGGCCAGCCCCACGGCAATGGCCAGTGGCAGAACAACGGTCAGTGGCAGGGCCACGATCAGGGTCGCGACCGTCCGGCCTACAACCCCAACCCGGTGCGTCAGCCGCCGCCACCGCCGCAGTTGCCGGCCAACAGCCTGCCGATCCAGCCGCGGCCCGACACCGTGCGCCAGACCCAGGAACCGCGTCCCGGCTACTACCGCGACGAGCGTCCGCAGAACGGCGGCTACCACCAGACCTGGCAGACCGGCAACCGGCCCGACGACTACCGCTGGCCCGGCCGCCCGGACGGCCGCGGCAACGGCTGGGGCCCCGGCCCGCAGTACCGGCCGGGCCATGTGATCGACCGTTTCCCGGGCCGTGACTTCCGCGTGCCTTACCGTGGCCAGGACTATTTCTATTCCGGCGGTTACTGGTATCGCCCGCAGGGCCCGCGCTACATCGTGGTTCAGCCGCCGCGCGGAATCCGCATCCAGTACCTGCCCGACTACGCCCGCGAAGTGTGGATCGGCGGCGCGCTGCTGTTCCTCGCCGCCGGCTCCTATTACGCCTACCAGGAGGCGACGCAGGACTACATGGTGGTCGAGCCGCCGGTGCAGCCGTCGCAACCGTCCGGCAACGGCTATGACGTGGAGGCCTATCCGGCCAACGGCCAGTCGCCGGAGCAGGTCCAGCGCGACGGTTACGAGTGCTATCAGTACGCGGTGCAGCAAAGCGGTTTCGACCCGCGCACCGCGACCTACCAGCCGGCGCCCGAAGTGGTGCAGGCGTACCGCCAGGCCCAGGGCAATTGCCTGAGCAGCCGCGGGTATCAGGTCAACTACTGATCCCGGTGCCGGCCCCCGCGGCGTTCACCACTTCCTGCGGGTCGGCGTGCACCAGCACTTCGGCCCGCGGGTAGGCGGCGTGAATGGCATCCGCCGCCCGGTCGCTGATGCCGTGGGCGACTGAGAGGGTCAGTTCCCCCGGCAGCTCAAGGTGCAGTTGCACGAACCAGTGGTTGCCCGACACCCGCGTGCGCAGGTCATGGGCCCCCAGCACGCCGGGCACGGCGCAGGCCAGTTCGAGCATGTGCCGGCTGACGTCAGCCGGCAGCTCCTCATCCATCAGCACCGCAAAGCTTTCCCGGGCGATCTGGATCGCGCTCCACAGAATGTAGGCGGCGATCCCCAGGCCGAACCAGGCATCCAATTGATCGAAACCCAGCCCCGCGAGCACCAGCGCAATCAGGATGCTGCCGTTGAGCAGCATGTCCGAGCGGTAGTGCAGCGAGTCGGCGCGCACCGCGTTGGAGCCGGTCTGCTTGATCACCCGGTGCTGCAGCATCAGCAGCGCCGCCGTCAGCAGCAGGGAAAACACGATCACGCCGATGCTCAGCCACGGCGCGCCGAGGGGCTCGGGGTGCTTGAGCCGTTCGAACGCCTGAAAGGCGATCAGCACGGCGCTGCCGCCGATGAACAGCGCCTGGGCCATGCCGGCCAGCGACTCGGCCTTGCCGTGGCCGTAGCGGTGATCGTCATCCGCCGGCCGCAGCGCGTAGTGCACCGCCAGCAGATTGAGCAGCGAGGTGACGCCGTCGAGGGCCGAGTCGGTGAGGCCGGCGAGCATGCTCACCGAACCGCTCAGCCACCAGGCGATCGCTTTGGCGATGACCAGCGTGCAGGCCACCGCCACCGAGGCGCGGGTCGCCAGCCGCAGCAGGCGGGCGTGTTCGGGGCTGGAGGTCATGTCGGGAGCGGTTCCTTGTTCAAGCGGCCGGTCGCAGGCCGAACATCGCCAGTTGCTGGGCGCTGCCCTTGTGCCGGATCAGGCGCGGGTCGTCCAGCGGCAGGTGGCGGCCCAGTTCGCTTTCGAGAATAGCCTGCAATTTGAGGTTATCGACCTGGCCGTCCGGGCCGACCGCTTGCTTGAGCTTGGCCGGATCGACCTGTGCGGTCTTGCCCGGCTCGAAATAAATGGCGCCGGTGGTGAAGTCCACGGCGAACGCGATCAGGCCGGGGATGATGTAGAACAGCAGGCCGACGGCGTCGAGCACGGCGATGGCCGGGTCGATCTTGCCGTCGATCTGGCCGCGCCGGTCCGGGTAGAAGATCGACCCGCACGCGGTCACTTGGGTGAGCAGGGTGGCAACCAGTGCACCGCCGATCAGGCGAAAAGGTAAACGCATGGAAAATCTCCTGAATCCTCTGATGACGAAGCGTCGTCGTGTGAAGTTAAGACCCTGACGAACACCTGGCAGTTCGCCGTTATACTCGCGACTCTGTTTGGGAGCCAGCATGATTTCTTTGCCGATCGACGATGTTCTACCCGCCCTGCGTGACGCGCTGGCGACACGCCACGAAGCCGTGCTCGAAGCCCCGCCCGGCGCCGGCAAGACCACCCGCGTGCCGCTGGCCTTGCTCGACGAGGCGTGGCTGGCCGGGCAGACCATCCTGATGCTCGAACCGCGCCGGCTGGCGGCGCGCGCGGCGGCCGAGCGGCTGGCCAGCGAACTGGGCGAGAAGGTCGGCGAGACCGTCGGCTACCGCATCCGCCTCGACAGCAAGGTCGGCCCCGGCACCCGCATCGAGGTGGTCACCGAAGGCATCCTCACCCGGCGCCTGCAGGACGACCCGGCGCTGGAAGGCGTGGGCCTTTTGATCTTCGACGAATTCCACGAACGCAGCCTCGACGCCGACCTGGCGCTGGCGCTCAGTCTGAACGGTCGCGAGCTGTTCCGGGCTGAACAGCCGCTGAAGATTTTGCTGATGTCCGCGACCCTGGAGGGTGAACGCCTGGCCGGGCTGCTGGACGATGCGCCGATCCTGCGCAGCGAAGGGCGGATGTTCCCGGTGACCACACGCTGGGGCCGGCCGTACCAGCCCGGCGAATACATCGATCAGCGCGTCACCCAGACCGTGCTCGAAGCCCTGCACGACGAGACCGGCAGCCTGCTGGTGTTCCTGCCGGGGCAGGCGGAGATCCGCCGTGTCCACCAGCAATTGGCCGACGCCCTCGGCGAGCGCAGCGACGTGCTGCTGTGCCCGCTGCACGGCGAACTGGACCTGGCCGCCCAACGCGCGGCCATCGACCCGGCGCCGGCGGGCCAGCGCAAAGTGGTGCTGGCCACCAACATCGCCGAGACCAGCCTGACCATCAACGGCGTGCGCGTGGTGATCGACGCCGGCCTGGCGCGGGTGCCGCGCTTCGACCCCGGCAGCGGCATGACCCGCCTCGACACCCAGCGCATCTCCCGGGCCAGCGCCACCCAGCGCGCGGGGCGGGCGGGGCGTCTGGAGCCGGGCGTGTGCTACCGGCTCTGGTCGCAGGATCAACATGAACAACTGGCGGCTTACGGCAGCGCGGAAATCGTCTCGGCGGATCTCGCCGGGCTGGCGTTGCAGCTTGGCCGCTGGGGCGTGGCGCCCAAGGATCTGGTGTGGCTGGACGTGCCGCCCGCCGCCGCGTACGCGCAGGCGCAGGACTTGCTGCAGCGTCTCGGCGCGCTGGACGGCGACACCCTGACCCGTCACGGCCAGGCCATGGCCGAACTGCCGGCCCACCCGCGCATCGCCCATCTGCTGTTGCGCGGTCAGGCCCTGGGGCTGGCGGCGATGGCATGCGATGTCGCTGCGCTGCTGGGCGAGCGCGACATCCTGCGCGGTGCCGGCGCCGATCTGCACAGTCGCCTGGTGCTGCTGTCCGGCGAAGAGCGGGCGGCCCGCGGTGCCCAGGGCGGTGTGCAGCGGGCGCGGCAACTGGCCAAGCAATACCGCGGTTATCTGCGCGGCAAAGCGAGCGAGCCGGTGGCCGACCCCGATCACCCACGCTGGCTCGGCGCGTTGCTGGCGCTGGCCTATCCGGACCGCGTCGCCCAGCAGCGCAAGGCCGGCGGCGCCGAATACCGGCTGGCCAACGGGCGCGCGGCGCTGTTCGCCGAAGCCGACAGCCTGATGAAGGAGCCGTGGATCGTGATCGCCGACCTCGGCAGCCGCCAGGGCCAGCGCGAGGAGCGGATCTACCTGGCGGCGGATTTCGATCCGGCGCTGTTCGACTCGGTGCTGGCCGAGCAGGTGCACAGTGTCGATCAACTGGACTGGGACGAGCGCGAAGGCGTATTGCGCGCCGAGCGTCAGCGCAAGGTCGGCGAACTGATCTTGAGCCGCGAGCCGCTGACCGGTCTCGATGAAAACGCCCGCAGCCAGGCGCTGGTCAATCTGGTGCGGCGCAAGGGTCTGGAGCTGCTGCCGTGGACGCCCGAGCTGCGCCAGTGGCAGGCGCGGGTCGCGCTGCTGCGGCAACTGGATCTGGAGGCCAAGGGCGAGAGCGAATGGCCGGACGTCAGTGACGCCGCCCTGCTCAACGGATTGGAGAATTGGTTGCTGCCTTATCTGGGCAAAGTCTCGCGGCTGAGCCATTTCGCCAACCTCGACCTGTCGAGCATCGTGCGCAATCTGCTGCCGTGGCCGTTGCCGCAGCGGCTCGACGAACTGGCGCCGCATCACCTGAGCGTGCCGTCGGGCTCATCCATCCGCCTGGACTACAGCGAGCATCCGCCGATCCTCGCCGTGCGTTTGCAGGAGCTGTTCGGCCTGGCCGAAACGCCCCGGATCGCCGGCGGCCGCCAGGTGGTCAAGCTGCACCTGCTGTCCCCGGCGCGGCGGCCGGTGCAGGTGACCCAGGACCTGGCCAACTTCTGGCGCAGCACCTATGCCGAGGTGAAGAAGGATCTGAAGGGGCGCTATCCGAAGCATTACTGGCCGGACGATCCGTTGGTGGCCGAGGCGACGGCGCGGGCCAAGCCGCGCGGAACCTGAAGCTCAAACCCGGGCCTGCGCGGTCAGCTGTTCGCGGCAGTAGTCGGCGAACAGCTGCGCCGGCTTGGTCAGTTGCCCGCGCTTGAGCCACGCCGCCACCAGGCCTGAACCGGTGACGTCTTCGACGATGTCCACGCACACGACTTTCTTGCCGTCGTAGGTGCATTCGGAGTGCGGGCGGGTGACCAAGATCGAGAAGCCGAAGCCCTGGCCGACCATGCCGCGCACCATTTCGATGGACGGCGAGCTGAACTCGATCCGCGGGCTCAGGCCCAGTTCCTCGAACAGGCTGACGAAGTAGGTGCGGCTCGGCTGCACGTCCAGCAGGATCATCGGCTCCAGGCACAGGTCGCGCAGCGACACCTGCTTGAGCTGGGCGAAGCGGTGGTCCGCCGGCAGCAGCGCATACGGCCGCTGGGCCGGCATCAGGGGTTCGGTCTCGATGGTGGCGTCCAGGTCGTGCTTGTACAGGATCGCCAGGTCGAAGGTGCCGGAGGTCAGGCCTTGCACCAACTCCTGCTGTTCGCCGTCGCGGATGCGGATCTTCACTCCCGGGTACAGCGCCGAGAACCCGGCCATCAACTGCGGCAGGTACAGCGGCGCGACGGTCTCGAAGCAGCCGATGTCGATCTGCCCGGCCACCACGTCGTTGTCGGCCAGGGCGTTCTGCTCGAACTCCTTGGCCATGCGCAGCAGTTCCTGGGCCTTGCGGAAGAACCGCGCGCCGCTGGGGGTGAGCGAGACGCCCTGGGCGTGATGGCGGATCAGCAACTGGACGCCGAAGCTGTCCTCCAGCCCCTTGATCGCCGTGGAGATCGCCGGCTGGGCGATGTACAGCTTGCGCGACGCTTCGGCGACGCTGCCGCACTCGACGGTGGTGATGAAGTACTTCAACTGACGCAGGTTGTAGGCGGCCACGGCAAACCTCAGGTCGAACGGATCTCGACATCCACGCAATTCATGTGCCGCCATCCTCCGTTCTGACGACGGTGTTTTTTGTCCCTGAACAATAGCCTCATACGCGCGCGAGGGGTTTGTCCGCTGGTTAGCTTTTTCATTGCCTGCGAAGACATTTTTACTGGTTTTGCCGGTCGCGGGGGTGAGCGACTATCGATCGCACAAGAACAGGCACCACACCTCACCAGGGAGCATCCGACCGTGTTCGAACGTGCAGACTGGCAGCGCAAGGCCGCTGTGTTGAGTTTTCCCGACCTGGCCGTGATCGGCGGCAAGCATTGCGCCGCGCAGTCGGGGCAGACCTTTGCGGCGGTCAACCCGGCGACCGGCGCGCACCTGGCGGATGTCGCCGCGTGCGGCGAGGCCGACGTCGAGGCGGCGGTGCGCGATGCGCGGCAAGCGTTCGACAGCGGCGTCTGGTCCGGGCGCTCGCCCGTGGAGCGCAAGCAGGTGCTGCTGCGGCTGGCCGAGCTGATCCTGGCCCACCGCGAAGAGCTGGCGCTGCTCGACTCGCTGAACATGGGCAAACCGGTGATGGACGCCTTCAACATCGACGTGCCGGGTGCCGCCGGGGTGTTCCGCTGGTACGCCGAAAGCCTCGACAAACTCTACGACCAAGTGGCGCCGAGCGCAGCGGACGTGCTCGCCACCATCACCCGCGAAGCGTTGGGCGTGGTCGCCGCCGTGGTGCCGTGGAACTTCCCGCTGGACATGGCCGCATGGAAGCTCGCCCCGGCGCTGGCGGCCGGCAACTCGGTGATCCTCAAGCCCGCCGAGCAGTCGCCGTTCTCGGCGCTGCGCCTGGCCGAGCTGGCGCTGGAGGCCGGGTTGCCGGCGGGCGTGCTGAACGTGCTGCCGGGCCTCGGCGAGCAGGCGGGCCAGGCGCTGGGCCTGCACCCGGACGTCGACTGCCTGGTGTTCACCGGCTCGACGCAAGTGGGCAAATACTTCATGCAGTACTCGGCGCAATCGAACCTCAAACAGGTGTGGCTGGAGTGCGGCGGCAAGAGCGCCAACCTGGTGTTCGCCGATTGCCGGGACCTGGACTTGGCGGCGCAGAAAGCCGCGTTCGGCATCTTCTTCAACCAGGGCGAAGTCTGCTCGGCCAACTCGCGGCTGCTGGTGGAGCGTTCGATCCACGATGAGTTCGTCGAGCGCCTCAAGGCGCAGGCCGAGCGCTGGCAGCCGGGGGATCCGCTGGATCCGGCGAGCGCCGCCGGGGCGATGGTCGACGGCCGCCAGACCGCGACGGTGCTGCGCTTCATCCGCGAGGCCGAGCGCGAAGGTGCGACGCTGGTCTGCGGGGGCCGGCAACTGAGCTTCAACGGCTCGGAGAACTTCATCCAGCCGACGATCCTCACCGGCGTGCGGCCGTCCATGGCGCTGTTTCGCGAAGAGGTGTTCGGCCCGGTGCTGGCGGTGATCCCGTTCGATGACGAGGCCCACGCCTTGCGACTGGCCAACGACAGCGTCTACGGTCTGGCGGCGTCGCTGTGGACCGATGACCTGCACCGCGCCCACCGGGTGGCCCGGCAATTGCGGGCGGGGACGGTGTCGGTCAACAGCGTCGATGCGCTGGACGTCACCGTACCGTTCGGCGGCGGCAAGCAGTCCGGCTTCGGCCGCGACCTGTCGCTGCATTCGTTCGACAAATACACCCAGCTGAAAACCACCTGGTTTCAGCTGCGCTCATGACAGCCGCTCACAACAAGAAGGAGATCCGGCGATGACCACCTCACGTGAAACCCGCGACTACCAGGCCGCCGATGCAGCGCACCACATTCATGCGTTCGTCGACCAGAAGGCCCTCAACGACGAAGGCCCGCGGGTGATGGTGCGCGGCGAGCGCCTGCACCTGTGGGACAACGACGGGCGGCGCTACCTGGACGGCATGTCCGGCCTGTGGTGCACCAACCTGGGCTACGGGCGCCAGGACCTGAACGCCGCCGCGAGCCGGCAGCTGGAGCAGCTGCCGTACTACAACATGTTTTTCCACACCACCCACCCGCAGGTGATCGAGCTGTCCGAGCTGCTGTTCAGCCTGTTGCCGGGGCACTACAGCCACGCGATCTACACCAACTCCGGCTCCGAGGCCAACGAGGTGCTGATCCGCACGGTGCGCCGCTACTGGCAGGTGCTGGGCAAGCCCGAGAAGAAGATCATGATCGGCCGCTGGAACGGCTATCACGGTTCGACCCTGGCGGCGACGGCGCTGGGCGGGATGAAATTCATGCACGAGATGGGCGGCATGCTGCCCGACATCGAGCACATCGACGAGCCGTACTTCTTCGCCCACGGCGGCGACCTGACCCCGGCGGAATTCGGCCTGCGGGCGGCGCGGCAACTGGAAGCGAAGATCCTCGAACTGGGCGCGGAGAATGTGGCGGGTTTCATCGCCGAACCGTTCCAGGGCGCGGGCGGCATGATCTTCCCGCCGGAGAGCTACTGGCCGGAGATCCAGCGCATCTGCCGCCAGTACGACGTGCTGCTGTGCGCCGATGAGGTGATCGGCGGCTTCGGCCGCACCGGTGAGTGGTTCGCCCACGAGCATTTCGGCTTTGAGCCGGACACGCTGTCCATCGCCAAGGGCCTGACTTCCGGCTACATCCCCATGGGTGGCCTGGTCCTGTCGAAGAAGATGGCCGAGGCGCTGGTGGAGCGGGGCGGGGTGTTCGCCCACGGCCTGACCTATTCCGGGCACCCGGTGGCGGCGGCGGTGGCCATCGCCAACCTCAAGGCCCTGCGCGACGAGGGCGTGGTGACGCGGGTCAAGGACGACATCGGGCCGTACCTGCAGCAGTGCCTGCGCGAGGTGTTCGGCAACCACCCGCTGGTGGGCGACATCCAGGGCGCGGGCATGGTGGCGGCGCTGCAATTGGCCGAGGACAAGGCCACCCGCAAGCGCTTCGCCAACGAGAACGACATCGCCTGGCGCTGCCGCACGATCGGCTTCGAGGAAGGCGTGATCATCCGCTCGACCCTGGGCCGGATGATCATGGCGCCGGCGCTGATCGCCAGCCGCGGGGAGATCGACGAGCTGGTGGGCAAGACGCTCAAGGCGCTGGACCGTACGGCGCAGGAGTATGGCCGGCTCTGAGGCAATCGTTCGGCTCAAGGGCCTCATCGCGGGCTTGCCCGCGATGGCGTCAGTCCATACACCACAGGGCCGGGAGAAGACAGCCGCTCCTGCACAGAATCTGTGCCTACCACAAATCCCCTGTGGGAGCGGGCTTGCCCGCGATGACGTCAGTCCAGACACCGCAGGGCAGGGAGAAGATAGCCGCTCCCATGTCGGTCACAGATCCCCTGTGGGAGCGAGCCTGCTCGCGATGGCGGCCGTCCATCCAACGCACTTCCAACGTTTTGCACCCCTCCCGGGCACCCCCGCCCGCCGTGCCCTTTCGCGGTGCCGCCTACCCAGTTTTTTCATCGTTCGCGTCTAACTATTTCCTCGTTTTCCTGACGCCGGGCCTGGGTCAACATCGATCTCGCCAGCGCAACGCGTTGCCCGCCAGAGTCCGCAGAGACCGCAGCGGACAACCGACCGATCGCCGCCGGCCGTACTGCCCATGACAACTAAATCAACAGCGTTGGGAGTGCTCCATGATCCAGTCCTTGTTCACCCGTCTTGCTTGTCCCCTGGCGGTCACCGCCATCGCCGCCTCGGCCGCCACCGGCGCCCAGGCCGGCACCCTGTCGATCGGCCACACCACGTGGGTCGGCTACGGCACCCTGTACCTGGCCCAGGACCTGGGCTACTTCAAGGAAAACGGCCTGACCGTCGAACTGCCGGTGGTCGAGGAGGCCTCGATGTACATGGCCGCCCAGGCGTCCGGCCAACTGTCCGGCTCGGCTTCGACCATCGATGAAGTGCTCAAGTACCGCCCGCAGTTCTGCTTCAAGGCCGTGGCCGCGCTGGACGACAGCCATGGCGGCGACGGCGTGCTGGTGGGCAAGCACGTCAAGAGCCTGCAAGAGCTCAAGGGCCAGGCCGTGGCCGTCAACGAAGGTTCGACCTCGCAGTTCTGGCTGTCGTACCTGCTGAAGAAAAACGGCATGAGCATGAGCGACATCACCGTGCAGAACATGACCGCCGACGACGCCGCCACCGCGTTCATCGCCGGGCGCGTGCCGGCCGCCGTGACCTGGGAGCCGCACCTGTCGATGGTGCGCGACAAGCAGCAGGGCAAGGTGCTGATCGACAGCAGCAGCACGCCGGGCGTGATCGTCGATGTGGTGGCGCTCAACTGCTCGGTGATCGAGAAGCAGCCGGAGGATGTGAAGGCGCTGGTCGCCGGCCTGTACAAGGCCGTGCAGTACACCAAGGACCATCCGCAAAAGGCCTACGAAATCATGGCCAAGGGCGTGGGCGGTTACCTGTCCGATCCGAAGGAGCTGGCCGCCGCCGCCCAGGGCGTGCGTTTCTACGACCAGGCCATGAGCGAGAAGCTGCTGGGCAAGCCGGGCACACCGGGCGACAGCGAGCCGCTGATCAAGCTGGCCAACGAGACCGCCAGCGAACTGCAGGGCAAACCGTTCAACGTCAGCAACGACGATCTGGTGGACAACCGTTTCGTCAGCCCGCTCTAGGAGGCCGGTCATGTTCAAGCGCAATTCGTGGCTGAGCCGCTGCATCACGCCCAAGACCGGTTTGCCGGTGCCGGTGGTGTGGAGCGCCAGCGGCCTGGCCTGGGTGTTGTTGGTGGGCCTGTGGGCCGGGCTGTCCTACGGCGGCGTCGTGCCGGGCATGTTCCTGCCGACCCCCGGGGCGGTGGTCGAGGCGGCCCTGCGCCTGAGCCGCGACGGCACCCTCGGCCAGCACGTCTGGGCCAGTGTCGAGGTGGTGATGGTCGGCTTCATCGTGTCGTCGCTGGTGGCGGTGCCGCTGGGGCTGCTGATGGGCAGTTTCCGCATCGTCCAGGCGTTCCTCGAACCGATGGTCAACTTCATCCGCTACCTGCCCGTGACCTCGTTCGTGCCGCTGTTCATCCTGTGGATCGGCATCGGTCTGGAGCAACGGGTGTCGGTGATCATCTTCGGCGTGTTCTTCCAGCAGTTGGTGATGGTGGCGGACGTGTCCAAGGGCATCTCCAAGGACCTGATCAACGCCTCCTACACCCTGGGCTCCAACCGCCGCGACGCGGTGCTCCACGTGATCGCCCCGGCCTCGCTGCCCGGCGTGCTCGACACCTTGCGGGTGACCATGGGCTGGGCCTGGACCTACCTGGTGGTGGCCGAGCTGGTCGCCGCCTCCAGCGGCCTGGGCTACCTGAGCCTCAAGGCCATGCGCGGCTTTCAGGTGGATGTGATCTTTCTCGCCATCGCGATCATCGGCCTGCTGGGCCTGGTCACCGATCAACTGTTCCGCTTTCTGCGTTTGAGGATTGCCGCATGGGCTCAGTAACCGCCGCCAACCATCGTTTCGTCGAGCCGGCCGCCGCGCCGGCCCAGGCCGCCCCGCGGCTGCAGGTGGACAAGGTCAGCCTGCGCTACAGCAAGCCCGGCGGCGGCACGTTCACCGCCCTGGAGGAAGTGTCGTTCGAGGTGCCGGACCAGCAGTTCGCGGTGCTGGTGGGGCCGTCGGGCTGCGGCAAGTCGAGCCTTTTGTACCTCACCGCCGGGCTGGCCGAGCCCACCGGCGGCCAGATCTACGTCGGCGGCCAGCAGGTGCAGGGCCCCGGCGCGGACCGCGGCATGGTGTTCCAGAGCTACACGCTGTTCCCGTGGCTGACGGTGCGCCAGAACGTCGAGTTCGGCCTCAAGCGCCGGGGCCTGCCGGCGGCGCGGCGCAAGGAGATCGTCGATCACTACGTGCATGAGGTCGGCCTGTCCGGGTTCGCCGACAACTACGCCAAGCAGCTGTCCGGCGGCATGATGCAGCGGGTGGCGATTGCCCGGGCGCTGGCCAACGATCCGCAGATCCTGCTGATGGACGAGCCCTTCGGCGCCCTCGACAGCCAGACCCGCCTGCAGATGCAGCAACTGCTGCTGCGGGTGTGGGGCAACAGCAAGAAGACCGTGCTGTTCGTGACCCACGACATCGACGAGGCCATCCTGCTCGGCGACCGGGTCTACGTGATGGGCGCCAGGCCCGGGCGGATCAAGCAGATCCTCGACGTGCCGATCGAGCGCCCGCGGTCGCTGGACATGGTCATGGAGCGTTCGTTCATCGACATGAAACGGCAGATCTTCGGGCTGCTGCACGACGACCTCGACGAGGCCCACTGAAAGGCCCGCCCCCCCTAAGACTGTAGGAGCGAGCCTGCTCGCGATGACGGCGTCAGGGAGTGGGGGGCAACAGGAACCGCGCGATCACCGGCAAATGGTCGGAGATGCGCAAGGTGTCGTCCTGGCGCACGGTGGCCTCGACCCGCTTGAGCTTCGGGCTGTGGAACAGGTAGTCCACCGTGCGGTCCGGGCCGTTCAGGGCCGGATCGTTGGGGTAGTGGGTCAGCCATTGGGCGCGGTCGATGCCGCCGGCCTCGTTGTTGGTCGGGATCATCGGGTACTTGTCCCACAGCAGGTGCAGCGGGCTGTCGGCGGCGTAGGGCGTGCGCTGCTCCGCCGGCAGGCGCCGGTACTGGCCCAGGGGCAGCAGGTTGAAGTCGCCGCCGATCAGCCACGCGATGCCGTGGCTTTCGTGCTTGTCGAGCACCTTGGCCACCGCCGCCACTTGCGCCTGCGAGGCATCGGCGGAGGCATCTGTGGAGGGCCGGGCCCGCTCCAGATGGGTGTTGAACACCACGAGCTGCCCGCCGTCGCTCAGGGGCAGCGCCGTTTTCAGCAGGGCGTCTTTCGGCTGGAACTGGCGGCTGATGAGGTTGGCCGGCGCCACCGGCAGTTGCAGGCGTTCGGCGTGTTCGATGCGGTAGCGGGAGAGGGTGGCGAGCTGCCGGCCGACGCTGCCGAAAATGTGCGGATCGGGGACGAAGTCGGCCTTCCAGTCGAAGGCGTGGGCACTGCACGGGTAGAGGTCGGTGAGGCGTTCCTGCAACAGCTTCAGCTGGTTCTGGTAGGCGCTGGCCTTGGCGCCGTCGTCCAGTTCCTGCAACAGCACCACGTCAGGCTGCTCGTCGCGGATCACCCGCGCCACCTCGTCGAGGCTGAAGGCCATGTCGTCCAGGGTCGGGGCCTCGTCGCCGCCCTGGGCCAAATCGTTCCAGAACACGTAGCGCTTGCCGGCCAGGTACTGGACGTTCCAGGTCATCACCTTGAGCGCCTGGCCGGGCACCAGCACCGGCGGTTGCCCGGTGCAGCTGACCGGCAGGGTTTCCCGGGCGTCGGGGCGCCAGGTCAGGCTGTAGACCGCAATCCCGGCAAGGGCGGCGGCGAACAGCACGGGCAACAGGATGTAGCGCAGCAATCGGGTCATGGCTCAACGCATCGCGTGACGCAAAGTGGCCCCGAGCATACCCGAGACCCGCCGCGCAGCCCAAGGCCAGAGCGGTCAGACCGTTCCGCTTCGCTTGTCGGGCAGTTCGCTGATCAGCATGAACAGGCGGAACAGCACCACGCTGGTGAACAGTTGCAGGAAGCTCTGGGCGCTGTCGATCAGCACGGCGACCAGCGGGTTCTGCGGCTCGGGGTAGACCTGCAGGGTCATGCCCTTGAGCAGCCACAACGGCCCCATCACGCACAGGATGCAGCCCAGGATCCGCAGGAAGTGCCCGCGGGTCAGGCGCAGGCTTTCCTTCATCGCCTGCAGCGGGCCGAAGCCGCGCAGCACCAGCAGGTACTCGCCGAACGCCAGGGTGACCATCAGCCACAGCCCCGGCAGGAAATACAGCGACAGGCCGAGCAGGATCAGCAGGGTGTTGAGGGCGGTCAGCACCGCGAAGCGCGGCCAGAGGCGGGCGGACATCGCCAGCAGGTCGCGGGTGAGCGGGGACTCGCCGCGGGTGCGGGCATCGAGGAACAGGATCAGGGCGGCGGTGTACAGCGGGTAGACCAGCAGGCCGACGATCACGCTGATGGCGGAGACACTGTCCGGGTCGCCGGCGCGGTCGACCATCTGCTGCAGGAACGCCTCGAAGATCACCAGCGGCAGGCACAGCTGGACGATCCGCCCCAGATGGCGTTTGAAGAAGTACAGGGAGTCGCGCAGCACATCGAAGGCATTCATCAGTCGGTATCGCAGGTCAAAAACAGTGGCTCACTTTAACCGATGACGCCTTCGGCTGCGCAAACGTAAACGTTCGGTAAAGACCATTGAAACATTCTGCCGCTGCCTCCATTACACAGGAGCGCCCCGACCGATGTGGACGGGGGCGACGTTATCCCCGGCAATCTGTGAGGTCGCCATGAACACCGAAGAACAAACCCTGATCGATGGACTGTTTTCCCGCCTGCAGCAGGCCGAGACGGAGGCAGCCCCGCGCGACGCCCAGGCCGAGGCGCGGATCAAGGAACACCTGACGCGCCAGCCGGCCGCAGGTTATTTCATGACCCAGGCGATTCTGGTGCAGGAGGCCGCCCTCAAGAGCCTCGACGAACAGAACAAACAGTTGACCCAGCAGGTCCAGCGCCTGCAGGCCGAACTGCAATCGGCCAAGGCCCAGACTGCGGCGCCGGCCCCGAGCGGCGGCGGGTTCCTGTCCAGCATCTTCGGCGGCAGCCCGCGCCCGGCCGCGGCGCCCGCCCAGAGCGCAGCACCGGCCACCGGCGGCTGGCGCGAACCGGCCCCGTCGAACTACGGCGCACCGCCGCCGCAGCAGAACTTCGGCGCCCCGCCACCCAACTACGCCCCGCAGCAGGCCGCCCCTTCGGCGGGCAGCAGCTTCCTCGGCGGTGCCCTGAAGACCGCCGCCGGCGTGGCGGGCGGGGTGATGCTGGCGCAAGGCATCAGCAGCCTGTTCAGCCACAACCAGCAACCGCAGGAAATCGTCGAAGTGATCAAGGAAGTGCCGGAGCCGGCCAGCGACCAGGGCAACAACGGCTGGGGCGACGAGCAACGCTATGCGGGCAATGACCAGGGCGGTTTCACCGACACCGACTACAGCGACGACAACTCGTCGTTCTTCGATGACGACGACTCCTACGTCTGATCAGCGGTAAATCCTGCACCTTGTGGCGAGGGCGCCTGATCCTGCAGGGCTTTGAAGCGGCCGCGTCTTGAAAGAGACGGGCCTGCTGCGCAGTCCGGCGGGAGCAAGCTCCCTCGCCACAGGCCGTTTACTGGCATACTGAGCGCCTTTTTCGGGCCTGGCGCCTGATCCGGCTCATGCGCGTTGGCGCCCACAGGTATTCCGGTGAAAAAAATCGCAGTGTTCGCCGACGTGCAGAACCTCTACTACACCGTGCGTCAGGCCTACGGTTGCCACTTCAACTACGCGGCGCTGTGGGCGGACGTCAGCCGCCAAGGCCAGATCGTCGAGGCCTACGCCTACGCCATCGACCGCGGCGACAGCAAACAGCAGCAGTTCCAGCAGATCCTGCGCAACCTGGGCTTCACCGTGAAGCTCAAGCCCTACATCCAGCGCAGCGACGGCTCGGCCAAGGGCGACTGGGACGTGGGCATCACCCTCGACATCATGGACGCCGCCGACCACGTCGACGAAATCGTCCTGGCCTCCGGCGACGGCGACTTCGACATGCTGCTGGAACGCGTCGCCCACAAGCACGGCGTGCAGACGGTGGCCTACGGCGTGCCGGGCCTGACCGCCAACTCACTGATCCGCGCCGCCGGCCGCTACGTGCCGATCGAAGGCGCGCTGTTGCTCAAGCATTGATTTGAACGGAGCCCACCCGGTTTGGAACGCATTGCAGTCATCGACTTCGAAACCACCGGCATCTCGCCCAGCAGCAGTTGCCGCGCCACGGAAATCGCCGTGGTCATGCTGGAGAACGGACGCATCGTCGAGCGTTACCAGAGCCTGATGAACGCCGGCGTGCGCGTCCCGGCCTTCATCGAGCAACTGACCGGCATCAGCAACGCCATGCTGCGCACCGCGCCGTCGGCCGAGCAGGTGATGAACGAGGTCAACGAATTCGTCGGCACCACGCCGCTGCTGGCGCACAACGCCGCGTTCGACCAGAAGTTCTGGGACTTTGAACTCGGCCGGATCAAACGCACCCGCCTGCAGAACTTCGCCTGCTCGCTGCTGCTGGCCCGGCGCCTGATGCCGGCGGCGCCCAACCACAAGCTCGGCACCCTCACCGCCTTCGCCAACCTGCCACACACCGGCCAGGCCCACCGGGCGATGGCCGACGCCGAAATGGCGGCCAACCTGCTGGCGCACATGGCGGACGACCTGCGCAACCGGCACGGGGTTCGGGAAATTTCCCATGACTGGTTGTGCCGGTTGCAGAAGGTGCCGGCGGCGAAGGTGGGGGATCACCTTCAGCGCTGCCGGGTGGGGTAGCGCTGCGGGCGTTCCGTCAGGTCACGGGGTTTGCGGTTCGGTGACGGAGGTTTTCTCCGGAAGGAACCGGCTGTCCAGGGCGCGGAAGGCAAGGAGCAGGTCGGTGCGGAAGGAGGGTTGCGAGTAAGTTGTGTAAATCACTCGATCTTGCTCCTCGGATGCCCTGGCCTTTACGGTCTCATGGTTTTTCACCCAGTATTTTTTGAGTTCCTGATGGTCGAGATTGTGTAATAGGCTTGATAGATCGGACTTGTCTGTCGGAGTGTTGATGTCTTGTAATACGTTGTTTGCGTAGCTCAGTATGTATTCGGCAAAGTGCAGTGTGCCTTGGGGATCCTGTGGGTTGAAACAAACCGAGAACAGATACTTCGAAAAGATGGCGGAAATTTCACAGTTGTCTTCGCGACCGTGTTGATCAAAGACTCCGCAGTTGTGGATTATTCTGTTGCCAAATTCTGAAGTAATTGTTTCTTTTATGTTTTGTTTCTTTCTTTTGATTTTTATTTCCCAGGAGTCAATATCGCTGCTCTCGGTGAAGAGATGCTTGTAGAGGCCGAATAGATCAAGAGGGTCTATGGAGTCGACTTCGCTGAGAATGTTTATGCGGTTGTCGATATATTGCCGTTTAAATACGTCGAATATAACCTGGCTGATATTTCGAGCTTGGTCTTTTTCTGCCTCGACCTGGTCTAGGAATGAAGGGTCTTCATTGCCATGAAGGCTGAGCGCTCGCCATAGCCGTTCGCGTTTGGTCTTGGTCGTGCAGCGATCTCTGAACATCAGAAGATCATGTAAGCCAAGAACGCCACGTTTGGCGGATCCTAGTTTTTCGATGATTCCGGCGCGGCCGTTTGTCTTTCCGTATATGAGCTGGACGATGGCCGATTCCGTGGGTGACAGGCGGGGATTGTCTGGCCTATCCAGGCTGGTGATGTTCTCGTCAAGGAACTTCACTATCCAACGGATCGCGGTGGGGCGGAACTCGTTGAGTTCGTCGCTGCTCAGTAAGGAGTGGTTGGGCAGCGTGTCGATCAGGTAATCGATGATCGCGACCGCTCTTTCGGTTTCAAGTGACTCGCTATGGTTTGTCACGATCCGCCAGAATTCATGTTGTCCGGACTCTTTGTCCAATGGCGGATGCGCTGATATCTGGTCGAGATAGTCCTTGATGGACGCGGCCTTGAACAATTGGTCCTTCTTGTTCACAAGAGAGCGGTGGGACTTCCAGGAGATGGGCTTCGAAAGTTTGGCGATCAGATGGAGGTGCCTTTCCAAGGAGCGTCCCTTGTCCTGAAAACCTGCTCGGGATAGCTTTTCATACTCCGAAAAATGGTCGGCACCTACATTGGGTGCATCAAAGATTTTTGAAAGAAGAAATTGTATGTTCGGGGATTGCTGCCTTTTGTAAGAAAGATAGAAGTCCGAATTCTTCAGGCTGTTTCCTTCTGCTATCCAACTGAACGTGCCGTGCTTGTCACTGGTCTCGCTCTCGTAGATTTTTCGGAATACTGAAGGGTAGTAGATAAAGATCAGAACGAGATGGATTAGGTCGGGTTTGTTGAAGTCAGTCTCGCTGAAATCGACTTTGTCGATTTCGAGCAACATGAGTGTGTTGGTGATGCGCTTGATTTTTCGAATGTCGCCAATGAATGGAGTGTAAAGGTGAAAGTCCTTACCGTCGAACAAGTTGATCAGTTCACGGGATATCAGTTTGAGTTGTTCGGCAGCATCGCTGGAAAGGTTTAAGGTCTTGCTCAAGACGCTGTCAAAGTAGCGTGACACAAAACCTGCGAGGTCTTGGGCGCTGAGGAAAATGCTCGTTTTGATATTGATGAATTTTTCGAGGAATTCCTGGGTCTTTTCGGAGTCCGGGTTTTCCGGTGTGATGCTTATCTTTGAGGTGTCATAACAAATGACATAGCTGATGTTGGGAAGCCTGAAGCTGCGCTTTATTGAAAACAGAATGCTTTTGGCCGATGACCAGTGCATTCGGTCAAGGTCGTCCACGATGACGATGATCCTGGTGTTTATGTTGTTTAGGACATACTCCATTTCATCAAGGATGAGATTAATCGGATCATTGTTGAGCGAGAGCGTTGTTTTTAGGTCAAGCAAGGACGTTTTTTTCTTGTCCTTGACCAGGTTTTCGTAACGCTTGAACAGCGGGCGCAACGACGGGGCGAAAACATGCTGTTGAATGGTGCTGATGAGATCGTCGATGAATTTCTCTGTGAGGTCTGCGCCGTCTTCGTAGCGCAAGGGCTCGAAGCGATGAACGATGATGTTCTGGCCGTTTTGGTTGTCCCAATATCTGCAGCAAAGCTCAACGAAACTCGATTTTCCCGCACCCCAAGGCGCATCGATGCCGAACACCAGGCTTTCGGAGGCGCCGCCATTGAGCACGCGTTCGGCGAAGATGTCAGCCCGCTCCTTGAAGTCCAGCAAGTCCTCCCCTGACTCCTCGATCACACTGTCGCTGATGAAGTAGGGGTGGGCTTCGTCTTTCTTGAACGTCTGCAGAAAGGCTCTGATCATCGCGACCCACGCGATGATCACCGGTGAGGCGGACAGGCAGGCGAGTTGCAAGAAGTTCAGCTTTTCCAGATGTTTTGCATAGAACTCGTTACCGAACCCGTCGCTGCTGAACGAAAGGTAAAAGCCGAGCAGGATGACGAACAGCAAGTCGAACCGGTAGCTTTTGATCAGCTTTGTTGACGCCTGGAAGGCGCCTCGGCTGAGGGCATAGGCCAGGCAAGAAGCGATGCCGAATGCCGCAATCACGAGGAGCCAGGCATCCTGCTGCAACGGCACGAGATGTTTGTTCAGCAGAACCCCGATGATCCGGCCGATGGCCAAGGCCTCGCCGGCGAGGATGCCGGAGAGGAAAAACTGCAGGAGGGGGGTGATTTCGCTGCCGCGCAGTCCTTTGCTGTATTCCGAGAAGCGCATTCTCATTCCTTGTGGATTCCCGATGGCTGCGTGGGGCCGACGACGGTGGCCCTGCAGCGTGATATCAGAATGTTATCTGCGCCCGAGCGTTTACCCAAGCAACGAAGACTTCAACGCTCGCTCAGTCGACCGGGTTTTTCGGTGCCCCCTCGATATGCCCCAACGGCACCCGCTTCTCTATCGCGCTCGACAGCACGATGGACGTTTTGCTGAAGCCGAATTTCGCCACCCGGTCGATCAGTTCCTCCAGCTCCGGCATCGAGCCCACCGCCGCCTGCATGATCACGCAGGGGTCGCCGGTGACGCGGTGGCATTCGGTCAGTTGCGGAATTTTGATCAGGTCGTCGTAGGCCTTCTGGTTGCCGTGCTGGTTCAGGCGCAGTTCGATGACGCAGCGGATCGGCAGGCCGAGCTTGGCCATGTCGACTTTCGCCTGGTAGCCGGTGATCACGCCGCTGGCCTCCAGCTTGGCCACGCGCTCGGCCACGGCGGGGGCGGAGAGGTTCACCTTGCGGGCGAGGTCGGCGTAGGACGCGCGACCGTTTTCCAGCAGGGCGCCGAGCAGCATGCGGTCGTACTTGTCCATGGGCGGACTCCTGAAAAGGCCAGACTTTCGAAATGATGGCTTATCGACGCGATCTCCGTGATTTCAAAAGTGTACCGGTGCGATAAACAGGTTTTGTAACTTATTTTTAGCGGTTGGCCTTTCTAGAATAGTCCGTCTCCCTGCCTTGATGTCGAGCTGCTCCCATGTCTGCCGTGCGCCGTTTTTCCCTGCCCTTGATCGCCGCGTTCTTTGCGCTGTACGTGATCTGGGGATCGACCTACCTGGTGATCCGCCTCGGCGTCGAGCACTGGCCGCCGCTGATGCTCGGCGGCGTGCGTTTCGTGATCGCCGGCAGCCTGATGTACGGGTTCCTGCGCTGGCGCGGGGTGCCGGCGCCGACCTGGGCGCAGTGGAAGGCGGCGGGCGTGATCGGGATTCTGCTGCTGAGCTTCGGCAACGGCGCGGTGACCGTGGCCGAGCACACCGGCGTGGCGTCGGGCGTGGCGGCGCTGGCCGTGGCGACGGTGCCGCTGTTCACCTTGCTCTGCGGCTATTTCTGGGGGGCGCGCAACACTCGCCTGGAGTGGGCCGGGGTGGCGATGGGGATCCTCGGCATCGCGATGCTCAACATGGGCTCCAACCTGCAATCGAGTCCGCTGGGGGCGGCGCTGCTGATCTTCGCGGCGGCGGCCTGGGCCTTCGGCTCGGTGTGGAGCAAGCACCTGCCGCTGCCCCAGGGCGCGATGGCCAGCGCGGCGGAAATGCTCGTCGGCGGCGTGGTGCTGCTGATCGGCAGCGCGGCCAGCGGCGAGCGCCTGGAGGCCATGCCGCCGCTGGAGGGCTGGCTGGCGCTGGCGTACCTGATCTTCTTCGGCTCGATCATCGCGTTCAACGCCTACATGTACCTGCTCAAGCACGTGCGTCCGGCGGCGGCCACCAGCTATGCCTACGTCAACCCGGCGGTGGCGGTGCTGCTGGGGATCGTGTTCGTGGGCGAGACCATCGGCATCGAGGAAGCGTTGGCGATGCTGGTGATCATCAGCGCGGTGGTGCTGATCGGCCTGCCGCAATGGCGGCGGGGGACGGAGCGTCCGGCGGTCGCGGCGGCGCCGACAGAATCCCGGGCGAATTAGGGTAAACTGCGCGCCATTGCACACTCGTTGCACAATTGCGCTGAATTTTCCTACGGTACTCCCATGACTTTCGCCACCCTTGGCCTGATCGAACCTCTGCTGCGCGCCCTCGAGACGCTCGGCTACCAGACCCCGACGCCGGTGCAGGCCCAGGCCGTTCCGGCGGTACTGGCCGGCCGCGACCTGATGGCGGCGGCCCAGACCGGCACCGGCAAGACCGCCGGTTTTGCCTTGCCGCTGCTGCAACTGTTGACGATGGAAGGGCCGAAGGTCGCCGCCAACTCGGTGCGCGCGCTGATCCTGGTGCCGACCCGCGAACTGGCCGAGCAAGTCCACGAGGCCGTGCGCCAGTACGCCGAGCATCTGCCGCTGCGCACCTACGCGGTGTACGGCGGCGTCAGCATCAACCCGCAGATGATGAAGCTGCGCGGCGGCGTCGATCTGCTGGTGGCCACGCCGGGCCGTCTGCTCGACCTGTTCCGCCAGAACGCGCTGAAGTTCGGCCAGTTGCAGACCCTGGTGCTGGACGAAGCCGACCGCATGCTCGACCTGGGCTTTTCCGAAGAGCTGGCGAACATTTACCGCGCCCTGCCGAAGAAACGTCAGACGCTGCTGTTCTCCGCGACCTTCTCCGACGACATCCGCCTGCTGGCCGGCCAGATGCTCAACGATCCGCTGAGCATCGAGGTCAGCCCGCGCAACGTCGCCGCCAACACCGTCAAGCAATGGGTGGTGACGGTGGACAAGAAGCGCAAGTCCGAACTGTTCGTGCACCTGATGCGCAAGAACAAGTGGAAGCAGGTGCTGGTGTTCGCCAAGACCCGCAACGGCGTGGACGCGCTGGTGGAGAAGCTCCAAGGCCTGGGCGTGAACGCCGACGGCATCCATGGCGACAAGCCCCAGGCGACCCGGCAACGGGCGCTGGACCGCTTCAAGCTCGGCGAGGTGCAGATCCTGGTGGCCACCGACGTGGCGGCCCGCGGCCTGGACATCGAAGACCTGCCGCTGGTGGTCAACTTCGATTTGCCGATCGTCGCCGAGGACTACATCCACCGCATCGGCCGCACCGGCCGGGCGGGCTCCACCGGCCAGGCGATTTCGCTGGTGTGCGCCGATGAGGTGAACCTGCTGTCGGCCATCGAGATGCTGACGCGCCAGACGCTCAAGCGCGAGAACGAGCCGGACTTCGAACCGGACCATCGCGTGCCGGACACCGACGCCAGCGGCCAGGTGATCAAGAAGCCGAAGAAACCGAAAAAGCCGAAAGTGACCGGCGGCAAGCGCAACCTGGGCAAGTGGGTGGACAGCGGCGACACGGCGGTGTCGGAACCTGCGATCAAGCCTGTGCGAAAAGTGCCGGCGTTCAACACCGGGCCGCGCAAGCGCAAGCCTTGATTCTCGTCGCGCCGATCAGGCTGTAATCGCCAGCCTGCTGGCGATTGCGGTGGGTCAGCCACCACCGTTGTCGGCAGTGCCGGCCTCATCGCTTGCAGGCAAGCTTGTATGTTTAGACTTGAA
>NZ_JBIVHR010000062.1:0-21344 GCF_044749305.1 Pseudomonas sp. NPDC089534
TACGGCGCGACGTTCTGATAATTAGCTGATCTGCAAGACCCGAGCCATGGCCAGGTCGTCGTCTTTGGCGGAGATCAACATCTTGACGTGCAACTCGAACTGCTTGGCCAGGGCCAGCACCGAGGTCATCTCTTCCACGGCATTGACGTTGCTCGACTCCAGGAATCCCGACACCACTTTGACGTTGGCGTCGGCCGGCGCAGGCTGGCCGTCCTTGGTGTAGATCGAGCCGTCCAGGCCCTTGGTCATGTTCTTCATGTCCGGGTTGACCAGCTTGATGCGGTCGACTTCGGCCATGACCCGCGGGCCCTCGCCCATCGCGCGGATGCTGATGGTGCCGTCTTCGCCGACCTCCACCTGCTGCTCCGGCGGCACGGCGATCGGCCCGCCGTTGCCCATGACCGGCATGCCGTTGCCGGCGCGCAGCACGCCCAGGGCATCGATGTTGAGGCTGCCGGTGCGCACGTAGCTCTCACCGCCGTTGGGGTTCTGCACGGCGATCCAGCCGTTGCCGCTCACGGCCACGTCCAGGTCGCGCCCGGTCTGCACCAGCGAGCCCGGGCTGAAATCCGTGGCCGGCCGCTCGCTCATCGCAAACGCCCGCGCCGGAAAGCTGTCGCCGAACACCGGCATCGAACGCGCCTGCTCAAGGTCACGCTGAAAACCGTTGGTGGAGATGTTCGCCAGGTTGTTGGCATGGGCCTTCTGCGCCAGTGCATTCTGGCTGGCGCCGGTCATTGCCACGTAAAGGTACTTGTCCACGCTGTTTCCTCTGCCTGCCGGACGTTTGCCGCCCACTGCTGTACTGCGAAGCCATAAGCAATTTGCAGACCAACTTTTTTCTGGCGGCCGACAGCCCGGTAAACAAAGGACTTGAGGGGTTCAGCGGAGAATCGGGGGAATGTATCGAAGACGAAAAACCGGCGCGCTCCTGCCGCTTGGCGGCAATGCGCGGCGAAATGACCTGTGGTGGGACCTGTGGTGGGACCTGTGGTGAGACCTGTGGTGAGACCTGTGGCCAAACCTGTGGCCAAACCTGTGGCGAGGGAGCTTGCTCCCGCTTGAGCGCGAAGCGCTCACCCACTTGGGGGCCGCTGCGCAGCCCAGCGGGAGCAAGCTCCCTCGCCACACAGGGGATCGCTCACCACACAAGGGATCGCTCGCCCCACAGAGGATCGCTCAGACCTCGGGGCCTTTGCCCACCTCGTACTCGCGCAGTTTATTGGCGATGGTGGTGTGCGAGACCCCCAGCCGCTTGCCCAGTTGCCGGCTGCTCGGATGCTCGGCGTACAGCTGCTCCAGCACCGCCTTCTCGAACCGTCCGACGATCTCGTCCAGACCGCCTTCCAGCGAGAAATCGCCAAGCGGCTGACGCACACCGTAGTCCGGCAGCCGGATGTGCTCGGCCTTGACCGTCCCGCCGTCGCACAGCGAAACCGCCTGGAACAGCACGTTCTCCAGCTGCCGCACGTTGCCCGGCCAGTGGTAATGGCTGAGGCGGTCCATCGCCGCCGGCGCAAGCTTGGGCAGCGGGCAACCGATCTGCCGGCTGGCCTGGTCGAGGAAGTGCTCCACCAGCGGCGTCAGGCCATCGAGGCATTCGCGCAGGGGCGGAATGTGCAGCGACAGCACATTGAGACGATGGTAGAGATCCTGACGGAACTCGCCGCGCGCGCACAGCTCGGACAAGTCCACCTGGGTCGCGCAGATCACCCGCACGTCCAGGTACACCTCTTCATCGCTGCCCACCCGACGGAAACAGCCGTCCTGCAAAAAGCGCAGCAGCTTCACTTGCAGGCGCGGGCTCATCTCGCCCACGCCGTCGAGAAACAGCGTGCCGCCCGCCGTCAGCTCCAACAGCCCGAGCTTGCCTTCGGCCCGCGCCCCCTCGAACGCACCGGGGCCATAGCCGAACAGCTCGGTTTCGGCCATCGACTCCGGCAGGCCCGCGCAATTGAGCGCCATCAGCGGCGACTGCCCCCGCGGGCTGGCCAGGTGGCAGGCCCGCGCCAGCAGTTCCTTGCCGGTGCCGGTCTCCCCTTCTATCAGCAGCGGCGCATCCAGCGGCGCCATGCGCCGGGCCTCGCGCACCACCGCCGCCATGACCTTGGAGCTCTGGAAGATACTGTCGAAACCGCGCAACTCCTGCTTGCGCACGTTATAGATGCGCTCGCCGACCCGGTCCGCGCGGTGCAGGGTCAGCACCGCCCCGGCCATGGCCTCGCTGTCGTCGTGCTCCGACTGCAGCGGCGCGATGTCGGCCAGAAAGATGTCGCCCTTGACCTTGACCCGCATGCCGTTGATCCGCGACTTGTTGGCGCGCACCAGCTCCGGCAGGTCGAAGTCCTCGGCGTAGCGCGACAGGGGAATCCCCGGCACCTCGTCCACCCGCACCCCGAGCAGTTGCGCCGCCGCCCGGTTGGCCGCGACGATCGAGCCGCCCATGTCGATCGACAGCACCGGAAAGTCCAGGGCCCCGAGCAATGCGTTGAGCTCCATGTGCCGGCGCTCGCTGGGCATCAGCCCGACCCGCTTGACCCCGAACACCCCGGCGATGGCCTCGAACTTGGGCCGCAGCGCCTGGAACTGGAGGTTGATCAGGTTCGGGCAATGCAGGTAGATCGCGTTGCCGTGCTCCCCGCCCACTTCGCCGCGGGCGACGTTGATGCCGTACTCCACCAGCAGGTTGAGGATGTCGCGCAAGATACCGATGCGGTTCTGGCAGTGGACTTTGATACGCATAGAAAGCTCGGCTAGCGGTGAATGGATGGAATGCCCGATGCACATCCCTGCGGGCGGCACTGCCCTGAATTTCTGTCGGAATACGAAAACAGTCGTCAAGATTATGTGACACATGGGCGCGCTTTCAAACCCGAAAACCTCAGCAAACGCGACTTACCCCACGAACCGTAACGAATAGTTTACGAATTTGAGAGACCTTTCCTACGCTAAACAGGCTCACCCTGCTGCATTCCCGCCCCGCCTGCGCTCATTCTGAGTCCATCGCAGGACATAACAAGAACGAATTCCCCTCGCAGGAGAGCAGTATGAAGCACACGCAATACGTGGCCCGCGAGCCCGATGCGAACGGTTTTATCGACTACCCCGCCGAAGAGCATGCGGTGTGGAACACGCTGATCACCCGTCAGATGAAAGTGATCGAGGGCCGCGCGTGCCAGGAATACCTGGACGGCATCGAGAAGCTCGGCCTGCCCCACGACCGCATCCCGCAATTGGGCGAGATCAACAAGGTGCTCGGCGAGACCACCGGCTGGCAGGTCGCCCGCGTGCCGGCGCTGATCCCTTTCCAGACCTTTTTCGAACTGCTCGCCAGCAAGCGCTTTCCGGTGGCCACCTTCATCCGTACCCGTGAAGAGCTGGACTACCTGCAAGAGCCGGACATCTTCCACGAGATCTTCGGCCACTGCCCGCTGCTGACCAACCCCTGGTTCGCCGAATTCACCCACACCTACGGCAAGCTCGGCCTGCAGGCCACCAAGGAAGAGCGCGTGTACCTGGCGCGCCTGTACTGGATGACCATCGAGTTCGGCCTGCTGGACACCCCGCAAGGCAAACGCATCTATGGCGGCGGCATCCTGTCCTCGCCGAAGGAAACCGTCTACAGCCTGTCGGGCGAGCCCGAGCACCAGGCCTTCGATCCGCTGGAAGCCATGCGCACCCCTTACCGCATCGACATCCTGCAGCCGCTGTACTTCGTCCTGCCGAACCTCAAGCGCCTGTTCGACCTGGCCCATGAAGACATCATGGCCATGGTCCGCCAAGGCATGGAGCTGGGGCTGCACGCACCGAAGTTTCCGCCCAAGCCCAAGGCCGCGTGACCCGCAGCTTTGACCTGCAAGTGAGTCTGTCCGTCGCCGCCGCTTTGGTTTAGCGTGGCGACATCGACGACCGATACGCCCCATAAAAAAAACACACACCCGATTTCAGGAAACATGCCATGTCCAGTTTGAATCAAGCCCACTGCGAAGCCTGCCGTGCCGATGCGCCACAAGTCAGCGACGAAGAACTGCCGATCCTGATCAAGCAGATCCCTGACTGGAACATCGAAGTGCGCGACGGGATCATGCAGCTGGAGAAAGTCTTCCTGTTCAAGAACTTCAAGCATGCGCTGGCCTTCACCAACGCCGTGGGCGACATCTCCGAGGCCGAAGGCCACCACCCTGGCCTGCTGACCGAGTGGGGCAAGGTCACCGTGACCTGGTGGAGCCACTCGATCAAGGGCCTGCACCGCAACGACTTCATCATGGCCGCCCGCACCGACGACGTGGCCAAGACTGCAGAAGGACGCAAGTGATGCATTTCGACGCCATCGGCCGGGTGCCCGGCGACCCGATCCTCGGCCTGATGGAGGCCTACGCGCAGGATCCCAACCCGCGCAAGTTCGACCTCGGCGTGGGCGTCTACAAGGATGCCCAGGGCCTGACGCCGATCCCCGAAGCGGTGAAGATCGCCGAGGCGCGCCTGGTGGACAGCCAGACCACCAAGACCTACATCGGCGGTCACGGCAACCCGCTGTTCGGCAAGGTCATCAATGAACTGGTGCTGGGCGAAGGCTCGGCCCTGATCGCCCAGCAGCGCGCCGGCGCCACCCAGACCCCGGGCGGCACCGGCGCCCTGCGCCTGGCCGCCGACTTCATCGCCCACTGCCTGCCGGGCCGTGGCGTATGGCTGAGCGACCCGACCTGGCCGATCCACGAGACCATTTTCGCGGCGGCCGGCGTCAAGGTCAGCCATTACCCTTACGTCGGCGCCGACAACCGCCTCGACGTGGACGCAATGATCGCCGCGCTCAGCCAGGCGCCGAAGGGCGACGTGGTGCTGCTGCACGCCTGCTGCCACAACCCGACCGGCTTCGACCTGAGCCACGACGACTGGCACCGGGTGCTGGAAGTGGTGCGCAGCCGCGACCTGCTGCCGCTGATCGACTTCGCCTACCAGGGCTTCGGCGACGGTCTGGAACAGGATGCCTGGTCGACCCGACTGTTCGCCGCCGAACTGCCGGAGGTGCTGATCACCAGCTCCTGCTCGAAGAACTTCGGCCTGTACCGCGACCGCACCGGTGCGCTGATCGTCTGCGCGAAAACCGCCGACAAGCTGACCGACGTGCGCAGCCAACTGGCGCACATCGCCCGCAACCTGTGGTCGACGCCGCCGGACCATGGCGCGGCGGTGGTGGCGACCATCCTCGACGACCCGGAGCTCAAACGCCGCTGGGCCGACGAAGTGGAAGCCATGCGCCTGCGCATCGCCCAACTGCGCAGCGGCCTGGTCGAGGCGCTGGAGCCCCACGGCCTGCGTGAGCGCTTCGCCCACATCGGCGTGCAGCGCGGGATGTTCTCCTACACCGGCCTGTCGCCGGAGCAAGTGAAGGCGTTGCGCGACCACCACAGCGTGTACATGGTCAGCTCGGGCCGGGCCAACGTGGCCGGCGTCGACGCCACCCGCCTGGACCTGCTGGCCGAGGCCATCGCCAAGGTCTGCCGCTAAAGCCCTTGTGGGGGCGGGAAAATCCGCCCCCGCAAGGCTTCACAACTTCCCCTGTCGCTCACAAGCGTTGCATGCGCCACAAATACCTGTGGGAGCGGGCTTGCCCGCGATGACGTCAGCCCAGGCACCGCCGAACAGGATCCAGGCATCGGCTTCCACACTCCCGCCATTGACCTGTCTAGACAATCCCGCCCGTCGAAATAAACGGACATAAAAGCCTGATTGTCATTTTCAGTGCTGTATCCTTCCCAGGCTTTTTCAAAGCGCGGATCTACCAGATCTATCAACAGACTTAGCGAGGAGCGCAACCATGCACGAGATTCCGAATCTCCCCTTCCCAAGCCTGCACGTACCTGAGCAGACGACCACGCAACAGGCCGGCGCCCAACAGCCCGAGCCCAAAGAAGCCGCCGAAGGCCGCCCGGCCGACAGCGAAGAGTAAACCCCGCCGTACAGACCGTGTGGAAAGCGCTAACATGCGCTTTCCACACTGCCTGAAAGCCGACCCGCCATGACCGACGACTCCTTCAACGAACAACAGGCCGCCGTCCTGATCGACGCCACCGAGCGCATGATCGAGATCTGGAGCCGTCTGCCGCCGGAAAAGCAGGCCGCCCTGCTCGCCCGCTTCGGCAGCGAAGAGAACGCCCTGGCCGCGCTGGTCACCACGCAACTGGTCGCACCCGACAAATAGTTTTACTTTTGCGCGCCCCTGCCCCATCCACGCCGGTATCATAAGCAGCCTATCTATCCTGCCTGTCCCGTGGATCGTTCCCCATGTCAGAAACCCGGCGCCCCCTGGCGGTCACGCTGCAAGTCGTCTCCATCGTCCTGTTCACCTTCATCGGCTACCTCAACATCGGCATTCCGCTCGCCGTGCTGCCCGGCTACGTCCACAGCGACCTGGGCTTCGGCGCGGTGATCGCGGGCCTGGTGATCAGCGTGCAATACCTGGCCACCCTGCTCAGCCGCCCCTACGCCGGCAAGATCATCGACAACAAAGGCAGCAAACGCGCCGTGATGATCGGGCTGGCGGGCTGCGGCCTGAGCGGCGTGTTCATGCTGATTTCGGCGTGGACGCCGAACCTGCCGCTGCTCAGCCTGATCAGCCTGTTCATCGGCCGGCTGGTGCTGGGCAGCGCGGAAAGCCTGGTGGGCTCGGGCTCCATCGGCTGGGGGATCGGCCGGGTCGGCGCGGCGAACACCGCCAAGGTCATTTCCTGGAACGGCATCGCCAGCTACGGCGCCCTCGCCGTCGGCGCGCCGCTGGGCGTGTGGCTGGTCGGCCGCCTGGGCCTGTGGAGCATGGGCGTGAGCATCATCCTGCTGGCGGCGCTGGGGCTGCTGCTGGCCTGGCCGAAGACCGCCGCGCCCATCGTCGCCGGCGAACGCCTGCCGTTCATGCATGTGCTGGGGCGCGTCTTCCCCCACGGCTGCGGCCTGGCGCTGGGCTCGATCGGCTTCGGCACCATCGCCACGTTCATCACCCTGTACTACGCCACCCGCCAGTGGGACAACGCCGTGCTGTGCCTGAGCCTGTTCGGCGCCTGCTTCATCGGTGCGCGGCTGTTGTTCGGCAACCTGATCAACCGCCTCGGCGGCTTCCGCGTGGCGATCGCCTGCCTGTCGGTGGAGACCCTCGGCCTGTTGCTGCTGTGGCTGGCGCCGGACGCCCACTGGGCGCTGGCCGGTGCGGCGCTCAGCGGCTTCGGCTTCTCGCTGGTGTTCCCGGCGCTGGGCGTCGAGGCCGTGAACCTGGTGCCGGCTTCCAGCCGGGGCGCGGCGGTCGGGGCCTATTCCCTGTTCATCGACCTGTCCTTGGGGATTACCGGTCCGCTGGCCGGGGCGATTGCGGCAGGGTTCGGCTTCGCTTCGATATTCCTGTTCGCGGCGCTGGCCGCGTTGAGCGGTCTGGCGCTGAGCGTCTACCTGTACCGGCACACGCGCAAATACCCGCAGGACTAGAAATCCACCTTGTCCCGGCCGGCCTTGATGTTGCCGCGCTTGGCCTTGGACTCCAGCCGGCGCTTCTTGGAGCCGAGGGTCGGCTTGGTCGGACGGCGCTTCTTCTCGACCTTGACGGCGCCCTGGATCAGCTCGGCGAGGCGCTCCAGCGCATCGGCGCGGTTCTGTTCCTGCGTGCGGTACTGCTGGGCCTTGATGATCAGCACGCCGTCGGCGGTGATGCGGCTGTCGCGCAGCGCCAGCAGGCGCTCCTTGTAGAACTCAGGCAGCGACGACGCCGGGATGTCGAAGCGCAGGTGCACGGCGCTGGAGACCTTGTTGACGTTCTGCCCGCCGGCGCCCTGGGCGCGGATGTAGGTCAGTTCGATCTCGGCGTCGGGCAGGTGCACGTTGTTGGAAATCGCCAGCATGGAAAAGCGTCCGGATTCAGAGCGCGCAGGATACCGCGAAACCGCGCCGCCCTTGCCGCCAATCCATTGCGGGAACCCCAGAAACGACAAACCCGGCACATTGGCCGGGTTTGTCGTTTCCGCATCTGACGCTTACTTGGCGACGCCCGCCGCAGGCACGGCGTGCTGCGCGCTGCGCTTGTTCTTGATCACGTAGCAGGCCCACATGAACACGACCCACACCGGAATCGCGTACACCGACACCTGAATGCCAGGGATCAGCAGCATCACGCCCAGGATGAACAGGACGAACGCCAGGCAGACGTAGTTGCCGTACGGATACCACAGCGCCTTGAACAGCGGCTTCTGGCCGGTCTTGTCCATGTGCTGGCGGAACTTGAAGTGCGAGTAGCTGATCATCGCCCAGTTGATCACCAGGGTGGCCACCACCAGCGACATCAGCAGCTCCAGCGCGTGCTGCGGCATCAGGTAGTTGAGCAGCACCGCCACCAGGGTCACGGCAGCGGAAGCGAGGATCGAACGCACCGGCACGCCGCGCTTGTCGATCTTGGCCAGGCCCTTCGGCGCATCGCCCTGCTCGGCCATGCCCAGCAGCATGCGGCTGTTGCAGTAGGTGCCGCTGTTGTACACCGACAGCGCGGCGGTCAGCACCACGAAGTTGAGGATGTGCGCGGCGGTGTTGCTGCCGAGCATCGAGAACACCTGCACGAACGGGCTGCCGCTGTAGGAGTCGCCGGAGGCGTTCAGGGTCGCCAGCAGCGTGTCCCATGGGGTCAGGGACAGCAGGATCACCAGGGCGCCGATGTAGAAGATCAGGATCCGGTAGATCACCTGGTTGATCGCTTTCGGGATCACGGTCTTCGGCTTGTCGGCCTCCGCGGCGGTGAAACCGAGCATTTCCAGGCCGCCGAAGGAGAACATGATGATCGCCATGGCCATCACCAGGCCGCTGACGCCGTTGGGGAAGAACCCGCCGTGGGACCACAGGTTGCTCACCGTGGCCTGTTCGCCGCCGTGGCCGCTGACCAGCAGGTAGCTGCCCAGCGCGATCATGCCGACGATGGCCACGACCTTGATGATCGCGAACCAGAATTCGGCCTCGCCGAAGACTTTGACGTTGGCCAGGTTGATCGCGTTGATCAGCAGGAAGAAGGCCGCCGCAGTGACCCAGCTCGGGATCTCCGGCGCCCAGTAATGGATGTACTTGCCGACCGCCGTCAGCTCCGACATGCCCACCAGGATGTACAGGATCCAGCAGTTCCAGCCCGACAGGAAGCCGGCGAAGCCGCCCCAGTACTTGTGCGCGAAATGGCTGAAGGAGCCGGCCACCGGCTCTTCGACGATCATTTCGCCCAGCTGGCGCATGATCATGAACGCGATGAAGCCGCAGATGGCGTAACCGAGGATCATCGACGGGCCGGCGGACTTCAGCACCCCGGCCGAGCCGAGGAACAGGCCGGTGCCGATGGCGCCGCCGAGGGCGATCAGTTGAATGTGGCGATTTTTCAGGCCGCGTTTCAGTTCGCCTGATTGCGGGTTTTGTCCACTCATGAAAAGGGTCTCACGCAGGGTTTGATGATGGTCAGTAGACGTTGCTGCACGGTCGCGATTTTCAGGCGACCCCGATCAAACCCCAGCGCAGGCACCAGGAATTAAGCTCTTTAACAACACTCATGCGTCACCTGTTTGTTCTTGTCTGTGACGAAATCGAACCCGGCACGCTTGTGGCGCGACGGAGTGAACAAGGCGGATGGCCTTGAGGTTTGCGCGATTACGCAGGGAGTCACAGCTAAAACGCGGCGCATTGTACACCGCTAACCCCCTGCTGCCAGACATCACTGGATCAGCGTTGCCTTGGGCCGGGATTGCACGTGTCCGCCCCGGGACGTCCGGGCGGCTGCAAAAGAAGGATCAGGCCCTTGCAGGCCATCGGCGCGGACGTCGGAAAGACCGTCCCACGGGGTGAGAAAAAAACGGATTGCGGCGTTCATTGCGCCTCCTTCTTGTTATGCACCTGCACGACAGGCATGGGGCGCATCTCACCTGCCAAACGCCCCTGAGACAAGCAGGCCAGAGCCTTGCGAAGCCCCCGAACACGGGCACTTCGGCAGGTTTTCCTTACAGCGTGAAAAAGCGCCGGAAGTCAGGTCGTTTCATCGGCTTTTTCGTAAAAATTCCCGTACAAGCCGTAACGAAAACTTTCCATTCCAGAAAAATCCGTAGGACGTCTGCAAATTGACGGTAGGAAGCTAACTATCAGGTGAATCGATTTAGTCACTGTTTTGCAAACAGAAAGATCGGCTTAAAAAAATGGAATAAAAAGTCCATTTAAAAATTAAATAGAGGAAATTTTGCAATGCAAAAAGCGCTGGTCTACGTTCTTCACGTCTCGCCGAGCCGCATCGACCGGCGAGTCAGTGCGTGACCCGCCCTTGGGCCGCGCGCTGTTGCTCCCACCGTGAACGTTATCTAGGAGATAGACCATGCAAGCGATCGAAAAAGACCTGGACTCCGAACTGCAACTGGACGAATGGTTCGAAGCACCGACCCATGAAGCCGCCGTGGAAATGATGCAAGCCGACGCGGTCGTACCGTTCGGCACGGCGATGTGGCCTCTGTAAGCCATTCCCGGGCGGGCACGATCGGCCGGTCGTGCCCGCCGCATTCCACACGGTCTGTCAGGGAGGATCCATGGATAAGCCACGTGCGATTTCGCATTTCCTTTACTACCTCGAACATCACCCTGCCCTCGCCGGCCTCGACTCGGCGAAGGTATTGCTCGGCCACACCGCCGACTACGAAGCGCTGACCGGCGCCATCGCCGAACAGGCCGGCGATCACCCGCGCTTCGGCTTCAACGCCATGCGACTGGATCTGGAGTCCACCGCCGCGCTGACCTCGGCGATCGCCGACACCGATCTCTACATTTTCTTCTACGACTCCTCCACCCTGCCCAACCCGCGCCCCGACGGCCCGGACTTCGTGCGTGCCCTGCAAGGGGTGATGGCGGAGAACTGGAAGAAATCGCTGCTGTTCAAGGACTACGGCGATTACTTCTACGACACCTTCAGCATCGCGCCGCAGCGGATCGCCGGGCTCAACAGCCACTTGATCCAGCGCATGTCCCAGGCCACCACCTTGAGTTTCAGCGACGAGCACGGCTCATGGTTCGAAACGCCCATGAGCAGCATCAAGAAGTGGACCGACATCAACGGCATCGGCAACTTCGACCTGGCCCCCGGCGAAATCGCCACCCACAGCGAAGCCATCAACGGCCACGTGAAGTTCAAGGGCACCTTCCTCAGCACCATTCCGTTCGCCCGCAAGTACGGCGTGCTGGAATCGCCGCTGGAACTGTGGATCGAGAACTCGACCATCCAGCGCATCGCCACCGACGTGCCGGGCCTGGAGCACGACTTCAACAAGTACCTGGACGCCAATCCGTCGAACCGGCGGATCGAGGAACTGGGCATCGGCACCAACGAAGGGGTGAAGTCACTGTATGCGCGCAACGCCGGCTTCGAGGAGCGCCATTGCGGCCTGCACCTGGGCCTGGGCGGCGGCGCCAAGGGCAGCCATCACCTGGACCTGATCTTCTCCGGCGGCGTGCTGGCGCTGGATGACAAGCCGGTGTTCGACGGGCGGTTCGTGCTCTGACCCCGGATGTTGGAGGACAACCTGTGGGAGCCAGCCTGCTGGCGATAGCGGTCTGTCTGACGCATCGATGCCGGATGTGCCGCCGTCATCGCCAGCAGGCTGGCTCCCACAGGGATCTTGGGTGAAGACGGAATACGTGGACGCCGGGCAATAAAAAAACGCCAACCCTGAGGTTGGCGTTTTTCATTTATTGCACCGACTGGCGCTTAACGCGGCTTCGGCGTGCTGCGGCGCTTGCCCGCTGGCTTGTCGCCGTCGGTCAGCTTGATCCCCGGACGCTTCGCCGCCGGCTTGGCCGGGCGCTTGGTGTCGGCCGGACGCTCGGCCACCGGCGTACCGCGACCGGCAGGCGCACCGCGGCCTTCGCCACGCTCGCTGCGGCCACGCGGCGCGCGCTCGCCGTCCGCACGGGCGGCCGGCTTGCGACCTGGACGCTCGCCTTCCAGCTGCGGCTCACGGCCCGCACGCGGCGTGGCCGGTGCGCCGTTGGCCGGGCGCAGGGTGCGCACCCGGTCGGCCCGGGCCATCGGCCGCGACGACTTGCGCTGCAGGCGCTCCATCTTGTCCTTGCTCTTGGCGTTCAGTTGCGGCAACGCCACCGGGGTCAGGCCGACCTCGGCGCTCAGGATGTCGATTTCGTACTGGCTCATTTCGCGCCAGCGGCCCATCGGCAAGTCGGAGTTGAGGAACACCGGACCGAAACGCACGCGCTTCAGGCGGCTGACCACCAAGCCCTGGGATTCCCACAGGCGACGCACTTCACGGTTGCGGCCTTCCATCACCACGCAGTGATACCAGTGGTTGAAGCCTTCGCCGCCCGGTGCCTGCTGAATGTCGGTGAACTTCGCCGGGCCGTCTTCGAGCATGACGCCGGCCTTGAGCCGATCGATCATTTCGTCGTCGACCTCGCCGCGCACACGCACCGCGTATTCGCGGTCCATCTCGTAGGACGGGTGCATCAGGCGGTTGGCCAGCTCACCGTCGGTGGTGAACATCAGAAGACCGGTGGTGTTGATGTCGAGGCGGCCGATGTTGATCCAGCGGCCCTCTTTCGGGCGCGGCAGCTTGTCGAACACGGTCGGGCGGCCTTCCGGGTCGTCGCGGGTGCAGATCTCGCCGTCGGGCTTGTTGTACATGATCACGCGGCGCACGGACTCGGCGGACTCTTCGCGCTTGATCACTTTGCCGTCGATGGTGATGGCGTCGTGCAGGTCGACCCGCACGCCGAGGGTCGCGTCCTTGCCGTTGACCTTGATCCGGCCCTGGCTGATCCAGGCCTCGACGTCACGGCGCGAGCCCACGCCGATGCGGGCGAGGACCTTCTGCAGCTTTTCGCCTGCAGGTGGGGTTGGCTGGTCGTCTTGCTGTTCGATGTCGCTCATCTGGGCACCTCCCGGTGTGGTCTGTCCAGGGCCCCGGAACGGGTGCCCTGAAGCATTGGAAACTGTGTGTTCGGGCGAAGGGTTCGCCGAAGGGTCGCGAATCATACGCGGATCTGGCCGTTCGCGCATCAGAGACTAGCTGACGCGCGCCCGTTCATTTCTTTTTCCGCCGACCGGCGGCGCCCAACCGGGCCAGGCGCAACGCGGCCTCGGCCAGCACCGCGCGCCTGTCGTCCTTGTCGAGTTTCTTCCAGGCCTTGATCTCGCGCTTGCTGCGGCCGCAGCCCAGGCAGATGTCGTCGCTGAACTTGCAGACATCGATGCAGGGGTCTTTGGTTGAACTCATGCATTTCTCCCACAACGGGCAGATGAACCTGTGGGAGCCAACCTGCTGGCGATGACGGCCTGCCTGACACATCAATGGCGGATAGACCGCCGCCTTCGCGAGCCGGCTCGCCCCTACAGGGGGTTGGCGTCAGTCTTCGCGTTCGAGGCGCTCGGCCTCGATGGCTTCGGCCAAGGCGCGGGCCTCGGCTTCTTCGTCGCTCAGTTCGGGCTCCGGCTGTTCAAGGGCGGCGACGGCGGCCAGCAGTTTTTCCCTGGCTTCGGCGACGCCGAGGATGTCTTCTTCGGGCTCCGGCTCGAACTCGAACTCGGGTTCCGACTCAACCAGCGGCTCGGGCTCATACACGCCTTCAAGACCGCCCGATGGCGTTTCGTCCGACGGTCCGTCGCGCAGCAGGTCGTCGAAGTCGGTCTTGATCCCCTCCTCCATGCTGTCCAGCTCAAGCAGCAGGGTGTGGAAGCTGGTTTCCTCTTTCGGCTCCTCCGGCTCGGCGCTGGCGTCGGCCTGCTCCTGCAGGCCCGGCGGCACCGGGGCGTCGTCGAAATCGAGCATCGGTTCCGGCTCGATCTCGCGCAATTCGGCCAGCGGCGGCAGTTCGTCGAGGCTCTTGAGGTTGAAGTGATCCAGGAACGCCTTGGTGGTGGCGAACATCGCCGGTTTGCCCGGCACGTCGCGGTAGCCGACGATGCGGATCCACTCGCGCTCGATCAGGGTCTTGACGATGTTGCTGTTGACCGCCACGCCCCGCACGTCTTCGATTTCGCCACGGGTGATGGGCTGGCGGTAGGCGATCAGCGCCATGGTTTCCAGCAGGGCACGGGAATAGCGCTGCGGGCGCTCCTCCCACAGGCGGCCGACCCACGGCGAAAACTTCTCGCGGATCTGCAGGCGGTAGCCGGAGGCGACTTCCTTGAGCTCGAACGCCCGGCCTTCGCAGGATTTGCCCAGCAGGGTCAGGGCCTTCTTGAAGACCGCCGGCTCCGGCCGCTCGCCCTCCTCGAACAGTTCGAAGAGGCGCTCAAGGGATTGCGGCTTTCCCGAAGCCAACAGGAAGGCTTCAAGCAGGGGGGCCAGCTCGCGGGGTTCAGTCAGGTTCATGTTTCGACTCGTTATTCGGCTCGGGCTCGCACGTGGATCGCGGCGAACGGCTCATTCTGCACCAGCTCGACCAAGGATTCCTTGACCAGTTCAAGGATCGCCATGAAGGTCACCACCACCCCGAGCCGGCCTTCCTCGGCGGTGAACAGCTCGACGAACGGCACAAAACCGCCGCCCTTGAGGCGCTCGAGCACATCGCTCATGCGTTCGCGGGTGGACAGCGCCTCGCGGCTGACCTGGTGGCTTTCGAACATGTCGCCCCGGCGCAGCACCTCGGACATGGACATCAGCAGCTCATCCAGGATCACGTCCGGGTGCAGCTTGCGCACCTGGGCCTGCGGGGCATCGAGCTTGGGCACGATCACGTCGCGGCCGACCCGGCTGAGTTCGTCGATGCCTTCGGCGGCGGACTTGAAGCGCTCGTACTCCTGCAGGCGGCGGATCAGCTCGGCGCGGGGGTCTTCTTCCTCGTCCTCGACGGTCTCGGCCCGGGGCAGCAGCATCCGCGACTTGATCTCGGCCAGCATCGCGGCCATCACCAGGTATTCGGCGGCCAGTTCCAGGCGCACCGACTGCATCAGCTCGACGTAGCCCATGTACTGGCGGGTGATTTCCGCCACCGGGATGTCGAGGATGTCGATGTTCTGCTTGCGGATCAGGTACAGCAGCAGGTCGAGCGGGCCCTCGAAGGCTTCGAGGAACACCTCCAGCGCGTCCGGCGGGATGTACAGGTCGATCGGCAGCTGCGTGACGGCCTGGCCATAGACCATGGCGAACGGCAGTTCCTGCTGGGCTCCGGCCTGGGGATCGACGGTTTCGACAGCGGACATTCAGGCCTCGACCATGAACGGGGTCGGGTCGCCGCAGCCGACGCGGATCACTTCCGGATCGTCGCCGGTCAGGTCGATCACGGTGGAGGCCTTGATGCCGCCGAAGCCGCCGTCGATGATCAGGTCCACCTGGTGCTCGAGCAACTGGCGCATCTCGTAGGGATCGCTCAAGGGATCCTCGTCGCCGGGCATGATCAGGGTCACGCTCATCAGCGGCTCGCCCAGCTCGTCCAGCAGCGCCAGGGCGATCGGATGGCTCGGCACCCGCAGGCCGATGGTGCGCTTCTTGGGGTGCAGCAGCAGGCGCGGCACTTCGCGGGTGGCGTTGAGAATGAAGGTGTACGGCCCCGGCAGGTGGGCCTTGAGGATGCGGAAGGTGCCGGTGTCGATCTTGGCGTAGTTGCCCAATTGCGACAGATCGCTGCAGATCAACGCAAAGTTGTGCTTGTCATCCAGTTGGCGCAGGCGCCGGACACGCTCGATGGCGCTCTTGTCGCCGATTTGGCAACCGATGGCGTAGGAAGAGTCCGTGGGATAAATCACCACCCCGCCCTTGCGGATGATCTCGACCGCCTGTTTGATCAGGCGCGCCTGCGGGTTTTCCGGATGTATCTGGAAAAATTGACTCACATTCTCTTCCTGTTCAGACGGCCGCGATAACTGGGTCATGTTTGAACCGGCGCCACAGGGGCGGCAGGTCCTCCGGCACCGGCCGGTACTGGCCGATCTCGGACCAGCCACCAGGGCCATGGAAATCACTGCCGGCGGTGACCAGCAGACCGAATTCGCGGGCCAGGATCGAGAGGCTGCCCACCTGCTCCGCCGGTTGGTGGCCGTTGACCACCTCAAGCGCCTGTCCGCCCGCTTGAATATAGTCGGCAATCAGCCGGCGGCGCTTGCTGCGGGTGAAATCGTAGTGCCAGGGATGCGCCAGGCTGACCCAGGCCCCGGCGGCCCGCAGGGTCGCGACGGTGTCCTCCAGGGTCGGCCAGTGTTGCTTGACGTCCCCCAGCTTGCCGGCGCCCAGCCATTTGCGGAACGCCTCGGCGCGGTCCTTGACGAAGCCTTCGCGCACCATCCAGTCGGCAAAATGCGGTCGGGCCGGCGCGTTGCCGCTGTCGCCCAGCGCCTGCTGGATCTGCCGGGCGCCCTCGAACGCGCCGGGCATGCCCTTCTGGGCCAGCTTGCGGCCGATCTCTTCGGAACGCAGCCAGCGGCCGTCGCGCAGTTGGGCGATGGCCTCGACCAACGGTGCGGCGTCGACGTCGAAGCCGTAGCCCAGCACATGAATGGTCGCCCCGCCCCAGGTGCACGACAGCTCGACGCCGTTGATCAGTTGCATGCCCAGGCCTTCGGCGGCCGCGCGCGCTTCGGCCAGGCCTTCCAGGGTGTCGTGATCGGTCAGGGACAGGATCCGCACGCCGTTCTCGAACGCTCGCGCAACCAGTGCCGCCGGCGCCAGGGCACCGTCGGAGGCTGTGCTGTGGCAGTGCAAATCGACATTCACGGGGATGTGTAACCTCAAATCAGCTGGCGCTATCGCGCGCCCGTATGTTTGTTATTATGCCGCCACATCCAGCTTCTGGCTCTCACTGTGAAACAATTCATCGATTTCATCCCGCTCCTGCTGTTCTTCATCGTCTACAAACTCGATCCGCGCACCGTCGACGTCGCCGGCCACGAGCTGACCGTAGGCGGCATCTACAGCGCCACCGCGATGCTGATCGTCAGTTCCCTGGTGGTCTACGGCGCGCTGTTCATCAAGCAGCGCAAGCTGGAGAAGAGCCAGTGGCTGACCCTCGTCGCCTGCCTGGTGTTCGGCAGCCTGACCCTGGCCTTCCACAGCGAGACCTTCCTGAAATGGAAAGCCCCGGTGGTCAACTGGCTGTTCGCCCTGGCCTTCATCGGCAGCCATTTCATCGGCGACCGCCTGCTGATCAAGCGCATCATGGGCCACGCCCTGAGCCTGCCGGATCCGGTCTGGCTGCGCCTGAACATCGCCTGGATCGCGTTCTTCCTGTTCTGCGGGGCCGCCAACCTGTTCGTCGCCTTCACCTTCCAGAGCATCTGGGTCGACTTCAAGGTGTTCGGCAGCCTGGGCATGACCGTGCTGTTCCTGGTCGGCCAGGGCATCTACCTGTCCCGTCACCTGCACGACGCCGATACCACAACGCCAAAAACCGAGGACTGACATGCTTTACGCCATCATTGCCACCGACGTCGCCAACTCCCTGGAAGCCCGCCTGGCCGCGCGCCCTGCGCACCTGGAGCGCCTGCAAGCGCTCAAGGGCGAAGGCCGCATCGTGCTGGCCGGCCCGCACCCGGCGGTCGACAGCAATGATCCGGGCGCGGCGGGCTTCTCCGGCAGCCTGATCGTCGCCGAGTTCGATTCCCTGGCCGCCGCGCAGGCCTGGGCCGACGCCGATCCGTACATCGCCGCCGGCGTCTACGCCAACGTCATCGTCAAGCCGTTCAAGCAAGTCCTGCCGTAAAGGTATCGTTTCCCCCTGTGGCGAGGGCGCTTGCTCCCGCTGCGGCGCAAAGCGGCGCCGCTCTGCAAATCAAAAAGCAGGGGACTGCTAAGCAGTCCAGCGGGAGCAAGCTCCCTCGCCACAGTGCCAACCGCTCGCCACATCATCGACATTGCCTCCGGCACTGAACCTTCCTGGTTCTTGCTGTTCTCAATCGCTCATTATTCTCGTTTGCCGGCCGACAACCTGCCCACTATCCAATGGGAAACAGGAGTCGCGATGCGCAAGGGTCCGTTGTGTCTGATGTGGGTCACGCTGTCGGTCATGGCGCCCGCCCATGGCGAAGAGAGCGTCGAAAACGGCAATTCCACGCCGCTGTCGCTGAGCGCCGGCACGCAGATCACCGAGTTGCAGCAGCGCCTGAAGGCCAGCGAGCAGCAGCGGGAGGAACTGAGCAAACAGCTGCAGAACGCCGACAGCGAACGCGAAAGCCCGCAGCTGGCCCGGTTGCGTCAGGAGAATCAGCGCCTGAAACTGCAGCTCAAGGAAGCCCAGTCCAGCCCGCTGCCGCGTCTGCTGACCGAGCAGCAGCAATGGTTTGTCACCGGGGCCGCCGTTGCGCTATTGGCGCTGCTGTGCGGTATCTTTGCCGGCGGTGGACGCAGAACGCGTCGGCAATGGCTAAATTGAGTGAGTCATGAGCGAGCTGTTACTGATTGATGACGACCAGGAGTTGTGCGAACTCCTGACCAGTTGGCTGAGCCAGGAAGGTTTCCAGGTACGCGCCTGCCACGACGGCCAGAGCGCCCGCAAGGCCTTGGCCGAATCCTCGCCGGCGGCGGTGGTGCTGGACGTGATGCTGCCCGACGGCAGCGGCCTGGAACTGCTCAAGCAACTGCGCAGCGACCACGCCGACCTGCCGGTGCTGATGCTGTCGGCCCGGGGCGAGCCGCTGGACCGCATCCTCGGCCTGGAACTGGGCGCCGACGACTACCTGGCCAAGCCCTGCGACCCCCGAGAGCTCACCGCCCGCCTGCGCGCCGTGCTGCGCCGCAGCCATCCGGCCGCCGTGTCGACCCAGCTTGAGCTGGGCGACCTGAGCTTCAGCCCGGTGCGCGGCGTGGTCAGCATCAACGAGAAAGAGCTCACCCTCACCGTCTCCGAAAGCCGCCTGCTCGAAGCCCTGCTCAAGCAGCCCGGCGAGCCGCTGGACAAACAGGAACTGGCGCAGATCGCCCTCGGCCGCAAGCTGACCCTCTACGACCGCAGCCTGGACATGCACGTCAGCAACCTGCGCAAAAAGATCGGCCCGCACCCCGACGGCCGCCCGCGCATCGTGGCCCTGCGCAGCCGCGGCTACTACTACAGCCTCTGACGCTGCGTCAGTTTTGTCAGGCCGGCGCCGGAACGTCTTTACTCAAGCTTTACCCAGCGCTGACCGCCGCTGACCTTGATCTCCGTAATCTGTACCCATCCGGAACGTACCGGGAACGAGACAAGGAGATACACCATGCGCAAGACCCTCATCGCTCTGATGTTCGCCGCTGCCCTGCCGACCGTCGCCATGGCCATGCCGGAAGGCGCAGGCCCGATGGGCGGCCCGCTGGACGGCCCGCACCACGGCGGCCAGATGCACGGCATGCACGGCAAGGGCCCGTACAGCCAACTGGACCTGTCCCGCGAGCAGCGCGAGCAGATCCGCAAGATCATGGGTGAGCAGATGCACGAACGCCGTCAAGTGGTCGACAAGTACCTGGAGAAACTGTCGCCGGCCGACCAGAAAACCATGAAGGATGAAATGGCGGCCAACCACAAGAAGGCCGAAGCCGACGTGCGCGCCGTGCTGAAGCCGGATCAGCAGAAGAAATTCGACGAGATCCAGAAGAAGCAGGCCGAGCGCCGCGCCGAATGGGCCGAATTCAAGGCCTGGAAAGCGCAGCAGCCGCAAAAGGCGCAATAATGTCCTGACCCGGACCCGGCGGCCTCCCCCGCCGGGTCTGCCTGTTTGATCCCCTGTGGGAGCGAGCCTGCTCGCTCCCACAGGGGATTTGTGTCTGACCGAGGATTTTCCGTGCGTTCACTGTTCTGGCGTATCCTGGCCAGCTTCTGGCTGGCCATCACTCTGGTTGCGGGGCTTTCCATCCTGATGGGGCACATGCTCAACCAGGATGCGTGGATCCTCAGCCGCCATCCGGGCCTCAACACCCTGGCCGCCGAGTGGACGCAGACCTACGAAAGCCAGGGCGAAGACGCCGCCCAGGACATCCTCCAGCAGCGCAAGCGCCAGTATCACATCGACGTGCAGGTGCTCAACGAAAGCGGCGACCCGGTGGTGCGCGGCACCTTCCCGCGCCGCGCCGCCGCCTTCGAGGCCCGGCAGAACAACGATGACCGCCGCCTGCCCTGGCGGCGCCTGACCGACGAATACACCAGCGCCAAGAGCGGCGACACCTACCTGTTCATCTACCGCATCCCGCACCCGGAACTCGACGCCTGGCACCGCGAAAGCCTGCTCTGGCCGTTGAGCGCGCTGGGCATCGCGCTGGTGGTGCTGACCCTGTTCAGCCTGCTGGTGACGTTTTCCATCACCCGGCCGCTCAACCGCCTGCGCGGCGCCGTGCACGACCTGGGGCAGACCACCTATCAGCAGAACAGCCTGGCGCAACTGGCCAACCGCCGCGACGAGTTCGGCGTGCTGGCCAACGACTTCAACCGCATGGGCGCACGCCTGCAAAGCCTGATCGGCAGCCAGCGGCAACTGCTGCGCGATGTGTCCCATGAGTTGCGCTCACCGCTGGCCCGGCTGCGCATCGCCCTGGCGCTGGCCGAGCGGGCCAGCCCCGAGGAGCGGGAAAGGTTGTGGCCGCGCCTGGCCCGCGAATGCGACCGGCTGGAGGCGCTGATCAGTGAGATCCTGGTGCTGGCGCGGGTCGACGCCGACAACGCCAGCGCCGAAGACGTGGACCTGAACGCCCTGCTCGGCACCCTGCAGAAGGATGCGCAGCTCGGCTCGCCGGAGCAGGCCGTGCGCCTGGAGGCCGAACCGCACCTGGCGCTGACCGGCTGGCCGACCATGATCGAACGGGCCGTGGACAACCTGCTGCGCAACGCCCAGCGCTTCAACCCACAGGGCCAGCCGATCGAATTGCAGGCTGCGCGCCAGGGCGAGCGGATCGTGGTCAGCGTGCGCGACCACGGGCCGGGGGTGCAGGACGAGCACTTGAGCCAATTGGGCGAGCCGTTCTACCGCGCACCGGGCCAGACCGCCGCCGGCCACGGCCTGGGCCTGGCCATCGCCCGCCGTGCGGCGGAACGGCACGGCGGCGCGCTGGTGCTGGCCAATCACCCGCAGGGCGGCTTCATCGCCAGGCTGGAACTGCCCCTCGTGCCCGGCGCCGTCACCCAGCCCTGATCCCCTGTAGGGGCGAGCCTGTTCGCGATGGCGGTCTGTCAGTCCCATCCTTTTTGACTGACAGACCGCCATCGCGAGCAAGCTCGCTCCCACAGTGTCCGAGGGGTTCACAGATTCGGCGTTCGCCCGCGATCCCCTGTGGGAGCCAGCCTGCTGGCGATGACGGCATGTCAGTCACAACACGACTGACAGACAGACCGCCATCGCCAGCAAGCTCGCTCCCACAGTGTCCGAGGGGTTCACAGATTCGGCGTTCGCCCGCGAT
>NZ_JBIVHR010000062.1:21441-31437 GCF_044749305.1 Pseudomonas sp. NPDC089534
CATCACCTGTGGGAGCCAGCCTGCTGGCGATGGCGGCATGTCAGTCACAACACTACTGACAGACAGACCGCTATCGCGAGCAAGCTCGCTCCCACAGTATCCGAAGGGTTCACAGATTCGGCATTCACCCGCGATCCCCTGTGGGAGCCAGCCTGCTGGCGATGGCGTCAGTCAAGGCACCGGGGATGTCGGGGTTCAGACCTCGGCCGGCCAGGCGCTGACGAATTCGGTCAGCTCGACCTTCTCCGCCACCCGCGGCTCTTTCAACGGCGTGCCCAGGTACAGGAAGGCAATCACCTGTTCGTCATCGCTCAGCCCCAGGCCCTTGGCGACGTGTTTCGAGTAGGCCAGCTCGCCGGTGCGCCACACCGCGCCGATCCCCTGGGCATAGGCCGCCAGCAGAATCCCGTGGGCCGCGCAGCCCGCCGCCAGCAGTTGCTCGGATTTCGGGTACTTGACGTGTTCCTGCAATTTCGCGATCACCACGACCACCAGCGGCGCGCGCAGCGGGCCGTTGCGCGCCTTGTCGATGGCGGCCTCGGTGACTTCGCCTTCCTGCATCTGCGCCGCCTCGGCCAGCAGCTCGCCCATCCGCTCGCGGGCGGCGCCTTCGACGGTCAGGAAACGGTAAGGCTGCAAATGCCCGTGATCCGGCGCACGCAGGGCGGCGCTGAACAGGGCTTCGCGCTGTTCGGCGGTCGGGGCCGGGTCGATCAGTCGCGGAACGGAAACACGGTTGAGCAAAGCGTCGAGAGCCTGCATCGGCCACCTCCTGTCAAAAATGTCGGGCTATTCTAGCGGCAAGTGCCCGCTCGATGCCGGTTTACATGCCTTGCCCCGCGGGTAGAATGGCGCCCTTCCCCCTTCAGCCCGAGTGGATTTCATGGCGTTGCCGACCTTAAGGATCATTGGTTTCATCATCGGCATCTTCCTGATCACCCTGGCCATCGCCATGATCGTGCCCATGGCCACCCTGGTGATCTTCGACCGCACCGGCGACATGCCGTCGTTCCTCTGGTCGAGCATGATCACCTTCGTCGCCGGCCTGGCGCTGGTGATTCCCGGCCGCCCGGAGCACGTTCACCTGCGCCCGCGGGACATGTACCTGCTGACGGTCAGCAGTTGGCTGGTGGTGTGCATCTTCGCCGCGCTGCCGTTCCTGCTGACCCAGCACATCAGCTACACCGACTCGTTCTTCGAGAGCATGTCCGGCATCACCGCCACCGGCTCGACCGTGCTCACCGGCCTGGACAGCATGTCCCCCGGCATCCTGATGTGGCGCTCGCTGCTGCACTGGATCGGCGGCATCGGCTTCATCGGCATGGCCGTGGCGATCCTGCCGATGCTGCGCATCGGCGGCATGCGCCTGTTCCAGACCGAATCCTCGGACCGCTCGGAAAAGGTCATGCCCCGCTCGCACATGGTGGCGCGGCTGATCGTGGCGGCCTACGTGGGCATCACCATTCTCGGCAGCCTGGCGTTCTGGTGGGCCGGGATGAGCCCGTTCGATGCGGTCAACCATGCCATGTCGGCGATCTCCACCGGCGGTTTCTCGACCTCCGACCAGTCCCTGGCCAAGTGGACGCAACCGGCGGTGCACTGGGTGGCGGTGGTGGTCATGATCCTCGGCAGCCTGCCGTTCACCCTGTACGTGGCGACCTTGCGCGGCAACCGCCGGGCGCTGATCAAGGACCAGCAGGTGCAGGGGCTGCTCGGCATGCTGCTGGTGACCTGGCTGGTGCTCGGCACCTGGTACTGGTGGACCACCAACCTGCATTGGCTGGACGCGCTGCGGCACGTGGCGCTGAACGTGACCTCGGTGGTCACCACCACCGGGTTTGCGCTGGGGGACTACAGCCTGTGGGGCAACTTCTCGCTGATGCTGTTCTTCTACCTGGGTTTCGTCGGCGGCTGCTCCGGCTCGACGGCGGGCGGGATCAAGATCTTCCGTTTCCAGGTCGCCTACATCCTGCTCAAGGCCAACCTCAACCAGCTGATTCACCCGCGGGCGGTGATCAAGCAGAAATACAACGGCCACCGCCTCGACGAAGAGATCGTGCGTTCGATCCTGACCTTTTCGTTCTTCTTCGCCATCACCATCTGCGTGATCGCCCTGCTGCTGTCGCTGCTGGGCGTCGACTGGATGACGGCACTGACCGGCGCCGCCAGCACCGTGTCCGGCGTCGGCCCCGGCCTGGGCGAGACCATCGGCCCGGCCGGCAACTTCGCCAGCCTGCCGGATGCGGCCAAGTGGATCCTGTCGTTCGGCATGTTGCTCGGCCGGCTGGAGATCATCACGGTGTTTGTGCTGTGCATTCCGGCGTTCTGGCGTCACTGACCGCGTTCGGCGCGTCCAGCAGGCGCGCGCGGTAGTCGCCGGGGGTGGTGTCGAACCAGCGGCGGAAGGCGCGGAAGAAGTTGCTCGGGTCGGCGAACCCCAGCAGGTAGGCGATCTCCAGCAAGGTCATGTTCGGCTGCGCCAGGTACTGCTCGGCCAGTTCGCGGCGGGTGTCGTCGAGCAACTGCTGGAAACTGGTGCCCTCCTCCTGCAGGCGGCGCTGCAAGGTGCGCTGCGACAGGTGCAGGGTCTGCGCCACCGCATCGCGCTTGGGCTCGCCCTGGGGCAACAGGCGGCACAGCACCTGGCGCGCCTTGTGGGTCACGCGGCTTTCGGAGAACCGCGCCAGGTACTCCCCGGCGAACCGGTCGTGCAGCAGCGCCATCGCTTCGTTGGCGGTGGGCAGCGGCGCCTCCATGTCGGCGCGCTCGAAGATCAGCGCATCGTACGGCGCGTTGAACACCAGCGGCGCGTGGAAGGCCTGCCGATAGGGCTCCAGATTGTCCGGCTCGTCGCCCTGCACCAGCACCTTGCGCGGGTGCAGGGTGCGCCCGGTCAGCCAGCCGCACAGGCTCAACGCGCAGGCCAGCGAGGCCTCGGCGCTCTGGCGGGTCGGCGGCAGGTGGTCGCCGTGCACCGTCAGGATCAGCGCGTAGCCTTCATCGAGCAGGCGAAAGCTCAGGTCGGCGCTTTCGGCGATGATCCGCTGATAACGCACCAGGCGCTGAAAGCCTTCGGCCAAGGTGTTGCTGGACATCAGCGCGTAGCCGGCGACATGGAAGGAGGCCGGGCGCACCACCTTGCCCATGTTCAGGCCGATCGCCGGGTTGCCCGACAGCTCGACCGCCCGCTGCCACAGACGGGTCATGGAATCCTGCGGGAAGCGTGCGTCCGGATCGTCCAGCGCCGCGTAGTCGAGCCCAAGTTGCCTGAACAGAACCCGGCAATCCAGGCCGTCCATTTCCAGTGCCTTGACAATCCCCATCGCCCAGCTTGATGAAGTCGTTCGTTCGCTCATGGCGTTTATTCTTAAATGACATGACGGGCCGCATACTACGGCGGATTTTCCAAGGATAGTAAAGTGGCGCCGATTGTCACTGGCCAGCACCGACGATCACTCTAGACTCAAATAAGCTACCGACCGAACAACTTGCCATCAGAACAATAACCACAGAGATCGCAGTCGTGGACACCCTCAAGCCTTTCACCAGCTTCGCCGAGTTCTATCCGTATTACCTCAGCGAGCACAGCAACAGCGCCTGCCGGCGCCTGCACTTCGCCGGCACCACGCTGGTGCTGTTCATTTTGGCGCTGGCCATCGCCCAGGGCGCGTGGCTGCTGTTGCTGGCGCTGCCGCTGGCCGGCTACGGCTTCGCCTGGGTCGGGCATTTCTTTTTCGAGAAGAACCGCCCCGCCACCTTCCAGCACCCGTTCTACAGCCTGCTCGGCGACTTCGTCATGTACCGCGACATGATCCTGGGCCGCGTGCCGTTCTAGAACCCCAGCAAACGAGGACGGCCGATGAACGCCAACGCCCGTTTCACCCACATGAAGGACGGTACACAGGAAGACTGGGCGATCATCGCCGCCGATTTCAGCGCCTACGCCCGCCAGTTGCCCGGCCGGATCCTGGCGCACCTCAAATTGCTGGAGGGGGATTTCGGCGGGTTTGCGGTGGATCGCCTGACCCACTCCCTGCAGACCGCGACCCGCGCCTGGCGCGACGGCCGCGACGAGGAGTACGTGGTCTGCGCCCTGCTCCACGACATCGGCGACACCCTGGGCTCCTACAACCACCCGGACATCGCCGCGGCGATCCTCAAGCCGTTCGTCAGCGCCGAGAACCTGTGGATGGTGGAAAAGCACGGCATCTTCCAGGGCTATTACTTCTTCCATCACCTGGGCATGGACCGGCACCTGCGCGAGCAGTTCAAGGGGCATGCGCAGTATCAGGCGACGGTGGAGTTCTGCGCCCGCTACGACGCCGCCGCGTTCGACCCGGCCTACGACACGCTGCCGCTGAGCTTCTTCGAGCCGATGCTGGAACGGGTGTTCGCCGCGCCGAAGAACTCGATCTACAAGGCCGCGATGCAGGAACACGCACCGGCCTGAGAGCCCTCGGGAACCGCTGCGCGGTTCATCGCCAGCAGGCTGGTTCCCACATCGATTGGCGGCGACCCAAGATTCTGCCTTCAGCCCTGAACCCTGTGGGAGCCAGCCTGCTGGCGATGGCGTCAGTGCGGCCCCTTAAGCCAGCTCAGCCACCTTGGCCGCCTTCAACTGCGCTTCCCGCGCCTGCGCATCCGCCAGCCGGTACAGCTCGATGGTGCCGTCCCAATGTTCGATCAACGCCGTGCACGACTCCACCCAGTCGCCGCAGTTGAGGTAGTCCACCTCCCCCACCTTGCGGATCTCGGCATGGTGGATGTGGCCGCAGACCACCCCGTGCAGCTCGCGCTTGACGCACTCGTGGGCGATGGCCTCCTCGAAGTCGCTGATGAAGTTCACCGCCGTCTTCACCTTGTGCTTGAGGTAGGCCGACAGCGACCAGTAGCCGTAGCCGTACTTCGCCCGCCAGTGGTTGAGCCAGCGGTTGAGGGTCAGGGTGAATTCGTAGGCCGAGTCGCCGAGGAACGCCAGCCAGCGGTGATAGCGGGTGATCACATCGAACTGGTCGCCGTGGATCACCAGCAGGTGCCGGCCGTCCGCGGTGACGTGCACCGCTTCGTCCACCAACTGGATGTTGCCCAGGATCAGCTTCGAATAGCGGCGCAGGAATTCGTCGTGGTTGCCGGTGACGTAGATCACCTCGGTGCCGCGCTTGCTCATGGTCAGCAGGCGGCGGATCACGTTGGTGTGCGCCTGGGGCCAGTACATGCCGCCGCGCAGTTTCCAGCCGTCGATGATGTCGCCGACCAGATAGACCTTGTCGGCATGGTAGCCCTTGAGGAACTGCGACAGGTGCTCGGCCTGGCAATCCCGCGTGCCCAGGTGCACATCAGAGATCCATAAGGTGCGCACCCGTTGTTTACGGCTGGGTCTGGCGAGCTCGGCGCTGGTCATGGACAACCCTCTGCAATGTTTTGCAAAGCTTGCGCCTGTGCGGTGAACCGACCATGACAACCGTGCGTCAGTCCCGTGACAGCGCACATCGCCCTCGGCGGTGTAGACTGGGCGCCACTCCGGAGACCTGCGGCCATGCGACCGATCCTGACCCTGCGCCACTACACACACGACCTGATCGTCCACAGCCACGACCACGCGCAACTGGTGTTCGGCCTGTCCGGCGCGCTGGATTTCGAGGTGGAAGGCTGCGGCAGCCAGGTGCGCCAGCAGAGTTTCGTGGTCATTCCCGGCGGCGCCCACCACGCCTGCGGCAGCCCCGACGGCAGCCGCTGCCTGGTGCTGGACGTGCCCGAGGGGCCGTGGGTCGCCGATTCGCTGGGCGACCACGCCGACGCCAGCCGCCGCCTGCTTGAGCGCCCCGGACGCCTGACGCTGGACAGCGGGCAGAGCCAGTTGGTCAGTTGGCTGGCCAACAGCCCGATCAGCGACCCGCTGATCGCCCGCCAGGGCGCGGTTCTGCTCCTGGCCAGCCTGAACAGCGCCCGCCCCGCCGAGCTCGCCGCCCGGCGCCTGCCCTACGCGGCGCTGGACGCCCACATCGAGCAGTACGCCGCCTACCCGTTGCAGGTGGCCGACCTTGCGCGGGTCGCCGGCCTGTCCAGCGCCCGCCTGCATGCGCGCTTTGTCGCCGAATGCGGACAGACGCCGATGGACTACATCCGCAGCCGTCGCCTGCACAAGGCCGCCGGCCTGTTGCGCGACACTGCGCTGCCCATCGGCGAAATCGCCAGCCGGGTCGGCTACAGCTCCCAGAGCGCCTTCGCCGCCGCCATGCTGCGCGAGTTCGGCGCCTCGCCCGGCAACCTGCGCCGCGAGGCCGGCGACAAAGGACGATAGTCTGCCGACAGACATCCACGGCGCGGCGTCCCTAAACTGTCGATGTGTTGAACCGGATTCCCAAGGACTGCAATGACTCCCCGCACTGCCCTCGGCGCCCTGCATATCGGCGCACTGATGTTCGGCCTGACCGGCGTGTTCGGCAAACTCGCCGCCGCCACGCCCGCGGTCATCGTGTTCGGACGCGCCGCCTTCGCCGTCCTCGCGCTGGCGTTCTTCGCCCGGTTCGCCGGCCAGAACGCCTGGCAAAAGCTCCAGGCGGCGGACTGGCGCCGCCTCGCCCTCGGCGGCGTGCTGCTGGCCGGGCATTGGGTGAGCTTCTTCCTGGCGGTGAAGGTCGCCGGGGTGGCGATCGCGACCCTGGGCTTCGCCAGTTTCCCGGCGTTCACCGTGATCCTCGAAGGGCTGGTCTTCCGCGAGCGGATCCGCACCAACGAAATCGTGCTGGTGGCGCTGGTGAGCGTCGGCCTGGTGCTGGTGACCCCGGCGTTCGACCTCGCCAGCGGCGCCACCGCCGGCCTGCTCTGGGCGATCCTGTCGGGCCTGCTGTTTTCCCTGCTGTCGCTGACCAACCGCGCCGGCTCCGGGCGCATCCCCGCGGTGCAGGCGGCGCTGTGCCAGAACGTGGTGGTGGCGCTGTGTCTGCTGCCGGTGGCGGCGCCGCAGCTGGGCGGCGTGCGAGCCATGGACTGGCTGTGGATCGCCCTGCTCGGGGTGTTCTGCACCGGCGTCGCCCACAGCCTGTTCGTGGCCAGCCTGGCGGTGATCAAGGCCCGCACCGCCGCCGTGGTGTTCGCCCTGGAGCCGGTGTACGGCATCACCGTCGCGTGGCTGCTGTTCGATGAAGACCCGACCCTGCGCATGCTGGCCGGCGGCGCGTTGATCATCGTCGCCATCGTGGTGTCGAGCCGGCTGTCAGGCGGCTCGGGCAAGAAAGTCGTCGGGGCCGAGGCGCCGTCTCACTGAGTGCGGTCGTTGTGGCCCAGGTCGCGGTCGGGGTCGATCCGGTCGCGCACCCGCTGCTTGAGCACCTTGGCCTCGGGGAAGCCGCCGTCGGCCTTGCGCTCCCAGATCTGCACGCCGTCGCAGGCGATGTGGAACACCCCGCCGGTGCCCGGCACCAGCGACACCTTGCCCAGGTCGTCGGCAAAGGTGCTGAGCAGTTCCTGCGCCAGCCAGGCGGCGCGCAGCAGCCACTGGCATTGGGTGCAATAGGTGATGACGATTTCCGGTCTTGGGGCGGACATGTTCGCTGAAACTCCTGAGGCAGAGGGCGCCGCTATAATAGCCGGCTTTACCGCTCGCCCCGAGACTCACCATGCGTCGCCTTCTGATCTGCCTGCTGCTTGGTTTCCTTCCGCTGCTCGTCCATGCCGATGAAACGGCGCGGCCCAAGGTCGGCCTGGTGCTGTCCGGCGGCGCGGCCCGGGGGCTGGCGCACATCGGCGTGCTCAAGGCCCTGGAGGAGCAAGGCATCAAGATCGACGCGATCGCCGGCACCAGCATGGGCGCGGTGGTCGGCGGCCTCTACGCCTCGGGCTACAAGATCGACGAACTGGAGAAGCTCGCCCTGTCCATCGACTGGCAGCAGGCGCTGTCCGACGCCCCGCCCCGGGAGGACGTGCCGTTCCGGCGCAAGCAGGACGACCGCGACTTCCTGGTGAAACAGAAGCTCAGCTTCCGCGACGACGGCAGCCTCGGCCTGCCGCTGGGGGTGATCCAGGGCCAGAACCTGGCGCTGATGCTCGAAAGCCTGCTGGCCCACACCAGCGACACCCGCGACTTCGACAAACTGCCGATCCCGTTCCGCGCCGTGGCCACCGACATCGCCGACGGCGAGAAAGTGGTGTTCCGCAAGGGCCACCTGCCCCAGGTGATCCGCGCCAGCATGTCGATCCCGGCGGTGTTCGCCCCGGTCGAACTGGACGGCCGCCTGCTGGTGGACGGCGGCATGACCGACAACATCCCCCTCGACGTGGCCCGGGAGATGGGGGTCGATGTCGCCATCGTCGTCGACATCGGCACCCCGCTGCGCAACCGCAAGCAACTGACCACCGTGGTCGATGTGCTGAACCAGTCCATCACCCTGATGACCCGGCGCAACTCCGAAGAGCAACTGGCGGCGCTGCACCCCGACGATGTGCTGATCCAGCCGCCGCTGGCGAGCTTCGGCGTCACCGATTTCGGCCGCGCCCAGGAGATGATCGACGCCGGCTACCGCGCCACCCGGATCCTCGACGCCCGCCTGGCCCGCCTCAAGCCTTCCCAACCCCAGGACACCGAACTGGCCGCCGCCCGCTCGCCGGGCCAGCGCACGCCGGTGATCACGGCGATCCGGGTCGAGAACGACTCGAAGGTCGGCGACGACGTGATCCGCTACTACATCCGCCAACGCATCGGCGAACCCCTGGACCTGGGCCGCCTGCAGACCGACATGGGCACGCTGTACGGCCTCGACTACTTCGAGCAGGTGCAGTACCGCGTGGTGCACAAGGGGCAGGACCACACGCTGGTGATCAGCGCCCGGGGCAAGCGCAGCGGCACCGATTACCTGCGCATCGGCCTCAACCTGTCCGACGACATGCGCGGCGACAGCGCCTTCAACCTCGGCGCCAGCTACCGGGTCAACGGCATCAACCGCCTCGGCGCCGAATGGCTGACCCGGGCGCAGATCGGCGACAAGCAAGAGCTGTACACCGAGTTCTATCAGCCGCTGGACGTCGGCTCGCGCTACTTCCTCGCGCCCTACGCGGCGTTCGCGGCGCAGAACGTCGACTCGGTGCTCGACAACGACCCCATCGCCCAATACCGCGTCGAGCGCTACGGCTTCGGCCTCAATGTAGGCCGGCAGATCGGCAACAGCGGCGAGGTGCGGCTGGGCATCGGCGAGGCCTGGGGCAAGGCCGACGTGCGCATCGGCGACCAGAACCAGCCCAGCGAACATTTCAACGAAGGTTTCTACGCGCTCAAGTACTCGTTCGATTCGCTGGACAACGTCTACTTCCCCCACGAGGGCGAGGACATCGGCCTGACCCTGGCGCAGTTCGAGCCGGGCCTGGGTTCCGACACCCGCTACCGGCAGTGGGAGTTCAAACTGGACAAGGCCATGAGCCACGGCCCGGACACCCTGGTGCTTGGCGGCCGCTACGGACGCACCCTGGACGATGCCAACGTGGTGGTCTCCAGCTTCCTGCTCGGCGGCGCCCGGCAGTTGTCCGGATTCCGCGAGGATGCGGTCTCCGGCCAGAACGTCAGCCTGATGCGCGCCGTGTATTACCGGCGCCTGACCCCTCGCTCATTCCTGCCGCTGGACTTCCCGCTGTACGCCGGCGCCTCGCTGGAGCGCGGCCGGGCCTGGAACAACGACAACGAGTTCGACAGCGGCTACATCAACGCGGCCAGCGTGTTCATCGGGTTCGATACGCCATTGGGGCCGTTGAACTTCAGCTTCGGGCTGAACGATGCGGATGAGCAGGCGGTTTACCTGAATCTGGGGCAGACGTTCTGAAGCAGGCCTGGATTTTCTGTGGTGCCTGACCTGTCGCCATCGCCAGCAGGCTGGCTCCCACAGTGTCCGTGGCGTTCACGGGTTCTGCGTTCAGCCGCAATTCCCCGTGGGAGCCAGCCTGCTGGCGATGACGGTGCGTCTGACAGGCCGCCATCGCGAGCAAGCTCGCTCCCACAGTGTCCGTGGG
>NZ_JBIVHR010000062.1:31533-37796 GCF_044749305.1 Pseudomonas sp. NPDC089534
GGTGCGTCTGACAGGCCGCCATCGCGAGCAAGCTCGCTCCCACAGTGTCCGTGGGGTGTACGGGTTCTGCGTTCAGCCGCGATACCTGTGGGAGCCAGCCTGCTGGCGATGACGCCAGCCCAGGCACCGCCGGGCAAGATCCAAAACGTCTCAGCGGATTCCCGCCAACAGTGTCCGCGCTGTCTGCCGGAGCGGCTCGTCACCCTCCTTGAGCAGTTCGTTGAGCAACGCAATCGCACTGTCGATGTCACCGTCGTCGATGCAGGTCTGGGCCTGCTCCAGTTTTCCTGCGCCGGCCGCCGGCGGCTCCAACGGCTGCAGGTCGAGCGACAGGTCGGGATCGCCGAATTCCTTGAGGAAATCTTCGTCCAGCGTCTGATCCTGCGGTTCGGTGATCCACTCCAGCTCTGCGGTTTCAGGGTCGACGTCCTGCGGCAACACCTTCAGGCCGTCGCCGAGCGTGGACATCTCAGGTGAAGCGGGAGCATCGGCTGGCCGCTCTTCGTTCAGGTCCCAGCTCGAATCCATCGACAGCTCCCCAAGGTTCAGCTCGAAATCATCTTCAGTCACGGCCGCCGGGGGTTGGGTGACGACCGGTGCTGCGGCCACCACGGGCGCCGGAGCTGCGACAGGGGCCAGTTTCGGACAACGGCTGCGGATCGCCTGCAACGTCGTCTGCGCCACACCCAATCCGCGCAGATGCGCTTCCTGTTCACCGTAGGCGACGCCATCGCCCTGCCGCCCCATCACCTCAAGCAGTTGCAGGCCGAGGTCGGTGCGTTCCGGCTCCTTGTTCAGCGCGTCACGCAGCAGGCCGGCGGCCTCCTCCAGCCGCCCGTAAGCCAGATAGATGCCCACCGCCTCCAGCACTTCGCCCGAGCCGGACTCGTCACGGTGTTCGGTGGCGGCCTGGACGGCTGCGGGACGGGAACCCCGTGCCTCGTCGATCCGGGGCTCATCGCGCACCGGCACGGCCGGCTGCGCTGTTGCGGGCGTTGCTTTATGCCTGCGCCGGCGGAACGCAAGCAGGCCGGCCACCAGCCCTCCCAGCAAGATGAACAAGCCGCCGAGCAGCGGCCAATCGAGGGCGCCCTCCTGGGGCTCGGCCGGCGCTGCGACCGGGGCCGGCACCGGCACGGCCGGCGGTGGAGGCGGTGCCTGCTGAAGCTCCGCCAGGCGGGTCTGCAGGTCGCTGACCTGTTTCTTGCCGTCCGCGAGCTGGACATCCTGCGCCTGAAGCCTTGCGTTCAGCTCATCAAGGGACTTCTGCAGTTGCTGGTTCTGCAGCACGCTGGCCGCCAACTGCTCGGCCAGCGCATCGTTGGCGGGAGCGGCCGGCGGCGCCGGCACAGGGGCCGCGACGGGGGCATTCTGCACGCCAGGCGCAGGCGCCTCGGGCATGGGGAATTCCGAACCTTGGGCGCGCACGTCAGGCTCGTCGGTGGCCGGCACGATGCCCGGCGAGCCCGGCGGGTCGATCAGCACCGTGTATTCGCGCAGCAGTCGGCCGTTGGGCTGGTTGACCTGCACCAGGAAATTCAGGAAAGGCTCGTTGACCGGCTTGGCGGACGTCACCCGGATCAGGTTGCGATTGCCCCGCAGGATCGGCGTGAACTTGAGGTCATTGAGAAAGAACACCCGTTCGACCCCGGCCCGGCTGAACTCGTCCGCCGTGGCCAGGCTGACCGAGAGATCGCCCTGGCTGAGCCCGCCGACGTCCAGCAAGGCGATGTCGGCCTTGAACGGCTGATCGAGGGCCGAATGCACGGTGATGTCACCGAGCCCCAGCGCCAAGGAGGCGGTTGACCAGACAAGAACGCCGGCCACCACCAGCGGGCGGGCGCAACGCAGTACCACGTGCCGACTTCCGAGCATGAGCATCCCTTTTATAAGCAAAACCGACTTCTATGCGTTCGCACATCCGGTACGAACACGATATTGCCCAGTAGTTCTTATAGTCTGCCCAGCGCGATCCCTCAAAAAACCGGCACGCGGTTTTGCCTCAGGATTTTTCCAGGTTGCCCAAAATGTGCGCGTGAACCCGCATGCAGACCTTCAGGTCCGCGTCATCCACACCCTCGAACAGTTCGTGGCGCAGTTGCGTGGCGATGGTTTCGATCTGATCGATCAACGGCCGGGCCGGAGGGCACAGCACGATCTTTTTCGCCCGGCGGTCTTCCATCACGGATTGGCGTTGCACCAGTCCCTGGCTTTCCAGGCTGTCGAGCAGGCGGGCCAGGGTCGGCCCTTCGACGCCGACGCTCTGCGCCAGCTCGCGCTGGGTCGGCGCCTCGTCGAAGCGCGCCAGGTGCAGCAGCACCAGCCAGCGCGCCTGGGACAGGCCCATGCCGGCCAGCCGGCGATCCAGTTCGGCACGCCACCCACGGGACATCTGCGCCAGTTGCATGCCAAAGCGGTGTTGATCGGTTAACGGCATAAAACACTCATGGTTAGACTGAAGAAATAGAAAAAAACTAATTATTAGTCAGCTAAGCATGACATTTGGCTATAGGCAAGAGGATGTCTTGCACTGAATCGTTACATCAAAGCAACGGGTCGTGTAAGCCCAGGCTCACATCTCGAATTCCGACTGCAACGCCGCGCGCACGCAATACAGCACGCCCTCCGGCACCCGGCTGCCGAACAGCTCCGCCACCTCGGCCACCGACGGCAGTTCGCCTTCGCCGTCGAGGAAGGCGTCGTGGACTTCGCCCATCAGGTCTTCCGGCAAGTCGAGCGCCTGCTCCAACGACAACTGCTGCTGACCGATGGCCTCGGCCAGCATGCTGTAGACGTTCTTTTCCGAGCACTGCAATTGCCCGGCGATCTGCAATGGCGTCATGCCGGCGCGGGCCAGGGTGATCAGCTCGTGCCGCACGTCGGCCACGGCCTTCGGCGTTTCGGCCTCGCCGCCGAGCACTTCGAGGAAGGCCTCGCCGTAACGCTCCAGCTTGCGGGCGCCGACGCCGCTGACCCGGGCCATTTCCGCCAGCGTGGTCGGCTGGCTGCGCAGCATTTCCACCAGCGTCGAATCGGGGAAGATGACGTAAGGCGGCACGCCGTGCTCCTGGGCCAGTTTGCGCCGCAGGGTGCGCAGGGCTTCCCACTGCTCGCGCTCTTCGGCACGCACCAGTTGGCTGGCCGGGCTCTTGCTGAGGCCCTTGGCGCTGACCTGCGGCTTGAGGTCGCGGCGCAGCTCCAGGGTCACCTCGCCCTTGAGCAGCGGCCGGCAGGTGTCGCTCAGGCGCAGGCCGCCGTAGCCTTCGTGGTCGACGTCGGCCAGCCCGCGGGCCACCAACTGACGGTACAGCGAACGCCATTCGCCCTCGCTCAAGGCCTTGCCGACGCCGTACACCGACAGGTGCTGATGGCCGAAGCTGCGCACCTTTTCGTTGTCCTTGCCCAGCAGCACATCCACCAGGTGGCCGACGCCGTAGCGCTGACCGGTGCGGTAGATCGCCGACAGCGCCTGACGCGCAGGTTCGGTGGCGTCCCAGGTCTGCACGCCGTCGACGCAGTTGTCGCAATGGCCGCAAGGCTCGGGCATGTCTTCGTCGAAATAGGCCAGCAGCGCCTGACGGCGGCAGCGGGTCTCTTCGCAGAGCGAGAGCATGGCATCGAGCTTGTGCTGCTCAAGGCGTTTGTGGCGCTCGTCGCCCTCGGAGTTCTGCAGCATCTGCTTGAGCATCACCACGTCTTGCAGGCCGTAGGCCATCCAGGCATCCGCCGGCAAGCCGTCACGGCCGCCGCGCCCGGTTTCCTGGTAGTACGCCTCAAGGGACTTGGGCAGGTCCAGGTGGGCGACGAAGCGCACGTTGGGCTTGTCGATGCCCATGCCGAACGCCACGGTGGCGACCATGATCAGGCCTTCCTCGTTGAGGAAGCGCTGCTGATGGTACGCGCGCAGGTCGTTGGGCAGGCCGGCGTGGTACGGCAGCGCCGGGAACCCCTGCTCGGTGAGGAACGCCGCGACCTCCTCGACCTTCTTGCGCGAGAGGCAGTAAACGATGCCGGCATCGCCGCGCCGCTCGCCGAGGAACGCCAGCAACTGCTTGCGCGGCTGCTCCTTGGGCACGATGCGGTAGAAGATGTTCGGCCGGTCGAAGCTCGACAGGAAGCGTTCGGCGTTCTGCAGGTGCAGGCGGGTGACGATTTCCTCGCGGGTGCGCTTGTCGGCGGTGGCGGTCAGGGCGATGCGCGGCACGTGGGGGAACATTTCCGCCAACTGCCCCAGCTGCAGGTATTCCGGGCGGAAGTCATGGCCCCATTGCGACACGCAGTGGGCTTCGTCGATGGCGAACAGGGCGATGTCCAGGCCTTGCAGGAAGCTCAGCATGCGCGGCTGCACCAGGCGTTCGGGGGCCAGGTAGAGCATCTTCACTTCGCCGCGGCGGATCCGCGCCGCCAGGTCGCGCTGCTGCTCGGCGCTCAGCGTGGAGTTCAGCGCGGCGGCGGCCACGCCGAGCTCCTCAAGGGTGGCGACCTGGTCGTCCATCAGCGCGATCAGCGGCGACACCACCACCGCCAGGCCCTCGCGCAGCAGCGCCGGCACCTGGAAGCACAGGGACTTGCCGCCGCCGGTGGGCATCAGGACCAGGGCGTCGCCGCCGCTGGCCACGCGCTCAATGATCGCACCCTGGCGGCCACGGAAACTGTCGTAGCCGAAGATGTCCTTGAGGACGCGCTGAGCCTGTTCGAGCATAGAAACTCCAAAAATCACCGAAACATCCCTGCACAGGCTGGTTCAGGGCAGCCGGGGCTGCTTAAACAAAACGTAAGGGCGCATTGCATGATCGTCGTCATGCCGGCAGGGATCGCAAAGCGCGGCAGTATACCCGAGCGTTCCCCTGCGCAGGGCGCCGCTGAGAAGACTGTGTCGACCTGGACCGCGAAGAACCTGTGGGAGCCACTCGCTTGACCTGCCATGCGGTGCCCTCCCTGACGTCATCGCCAGCAGGCTGGCTCCCACAGGGTGCCTGGCTGGATGCAGAAGTTCGGGAGCGGCCCGGACATTGCGGGCAAATCTGCCGTGCGGCTGGCTTGAGGGCTCAAGAAGGCCTAGAATTCCCGCATTGTTTATTCCCCCAAGGTAGCCCCGTAATGTCCTTCGCCGAGCAATTAACCCGCCTGCAAGTCTTCCTCGACGCCGACGAGCTGCATGAAGAGGCGCTGGACTACGTGGCCGCCCACGGTTACCTCACCGCCCTGTCGATCTGCGCGGACGTGGTGCCGGACCGTGAATGGATCGACGCGCTGTTCGCCGAAGAGCCGCACTACACCAGCGACGCCCAGCGCGAAGAGATCGAAGCCACGCTGATCGGCCTCAAGGCCCACATCGCCCGCCAACTGGCCTCCGACGAGGAGTTCGAGCTGCCGTGCGACCTGGACCTGGGCGACGAGCCGGACGACTCCGAGCTGCGCGGCTGGTGCATCGGCTTCATGGAAGGCGTGTTCCTGCGAGAAGAGGCCTGGTTCGAGACCGCCGAAGACGAAGTCAGCGAAATGCTCCTGCCGATCATGGTCGGTTCGGGCCTGTTCGACGAGCAGCCAGAGTTCGAGGACATCGCCAAGGACGCCAACCTGATGGACGACATGATCGTGCAGATCCCGGAAGCCCTGACCGCGCTGTACCTGCTGTGCCAGGCGCCGGACGAAAAACCGGCGATCCTCAAGCCTCGCCACCACTGAGTTCCCGCCTATGGACAACCCCATAGGCAACCGTCCCCTGATGCTGCGCTATCTCCTGCTGGCCGTCGGCTGGCTCAGCGTGGCATTGGGGGTGATCGGGATTTTCCTGCCCGTCCTGCCCACCACCCCGTTCCTGCTGCTCGCGGCGGCCTGCTTCGCGCGCAGCTCCGAGCGTTTCTACCGCTGGCTGGTGGAGCACCCGAAGCTCGGGCCGTGGATTCGTGATTACCTCGACGGCAACGGCATTCCGCTCAAGGGCAAGGTCTATGCGATCGGGCTGATGTGGGCGAGCATTCTGTTTTCCTGCTATCTGGTGCCACTGCCTTGGGCACGGGGATTCATGCTCACCAGCGCAACGCTGGTGACGGTCTACATCCTGCGGCAGAAGACCCTGAAAAAAACATGACCTGTGGAGAGGGAGCTTGCTCCCTCTCCACAGGTCATGACCACCGGTCGGAAACCCGCCCTCCCCTGTCAGATCTGACAGTAGCCACTGCCCCCACCCCGGCTTCAAATGACTCCGTCGCCCACCCGCACCGGAGTCACCGCCATGCTCATCCAGCCCCTGCGCACCG
>NZ_JBIVHR010000063.1:0-12566 GCF_044749305.1 Pseudomonas sp. NPDC089534
TGAACCGGGTGCTGGACAGCCTGGAGCTGAAGGCCGACGCGGCCCTTTGAGCAGACGCAAAACCCTGTGGGAGCCAGCCTGCTGGCGATAGCGGTGGGTCAGTCGAATGCGATGCTGGCAGACACGCCGCCATCGCCAGCAGGCTGGCTCCCACACGGCCCGGCGGTGAGCACCGGCCTCAAGTCCAGGCCCTTCAAATAACAATATTTCTCGTTTAGCCCTAAATCGCGCCCTTCCCCTTCGTCTCTGAGCAAACGGAATTTTTCCACTCGATGACAAGGAGTCGGCTGCGATGTTCGCGCCCATTACCCGTTCCATGACCCTCACCCTGGGCCTGTGCAGTGCTGCCCTGAGCCCGGATCTGTTGGCCGAGACCGAGGCCGAGAAGCGCCCGGAGGCCGACGCGCCGGCCCTGGAGTTGGCCGCCACCAGCGTCACGGCCCAGGGCCTGGGCAGCACCACCGAACACACCGGCGCCTACACCACCGGCGCCATGAGCACGGCGACACGGCTCAACCTGTCGATCAAGGACACCCCGCAATCGATGTCGGTGGTCACCCGTCAGCAGATGGACGACTTCAAGCTCGGCACCTTGTCCGAGGCCATGAGCCAGACCACCGGCATCGTGGTGCAGCACAACGACTCGGATCGGATCAGTTATTCGTCGCGCGGCTATTCGATCAATAACTTCCAGGTCGATGGCATGCTCAACACCTTCACGTTCATGAAGTCGGACTCGGACACGATCATCTACGACCGCATCGAGGTGGTGCGCGGCGCGACCGGCCTGACCACCGGCGCAGGCGATCCGTCGGCGACCATCAACATGGTGCGCAAGCGCCCCACCGCCCAATGGCAGGCCCAGGCCGGGGTCAGCGGCGGCAGCTACGACGACTACTACAGCTACGTGGACGTGGGCGGGCCGCTGGCGTTCGACGGGCGCCTGCGCGGGCGCAGCGTGCTGGCCTACCGCGACAGCCAGTCGTTTCGCGACAAGTACGCGCTGCAGCGGGAAGTCGGCTACGGCATCCTCGAAGCCGACTTGACCGACTCCACCGTGCTGGCCGTCGGCTACGACTACCAGGACAAGCACGTGCAAGGCACCTCCTGGGGCACCGTGCCGTACTGGAACGCCGACGGCAGCAAGGCCGGCCTGGGCCGCTCCACCAACATGGCGACGTCCTGGAGCTCCTGGCCGATCAGGGACAAGACCGCGTTCGCCACCCTCGACCAGGCGCTGGCCGACGGCTGGCACCTCAAGGCCGCCTACACCCACCGCCAGAGCGACACCGACGGCAAGGTCTACTACGGCGGCGCCGGGTTCCCCGAGGCGGATCGCAGCGGCATGACGGCCTACACCTCGCACATGCTCGGCACGCAGAAGATGACCGCCTATGACTTCAACGTCTCCGGCCCCTACACGCTGCTGGGCCGCGAACACGAACTGATGCTGGGGTACGGCGAGGCCGAGCGGCGCTCCGATTCGCCCTATGCGATCGCCGGCCCCCGGTCGGACGACTACGGCATCATCCGCGACTGGAAGTACATGGGCGACATCGCCAAGTTCCCCGACACCGTCACCGGGCTCACCGAATCCAAAGACGATACCCGGCAGAAGGCCGGCTACCTGGCCACCCGCCTGAGCCTCACCGACCGCCTGCATGCGGTGCTCGGCAGCCGTTACGGCAGTTGGGAGTCATCGAGCACCAGCAACACCTTCGGCGACGACCTGAACGTGACGGCCGTGGAAACCACCCGCCAGAAGCACAACGACCAGTGGACGCCCTACGCCGGGCTGCTGTACGACATCACGCCCGAATACACCGTGTACGTCAGCTACACCGACATCTTCAAGCCGCAGACCAACCGCGACGCCAACCGCAAATACCTGGAGCCGGTGGTGGGCAGCAACTACGAGCTGGGGCTCAAGGGCAGCCTGCTGGACGAGCGCCTGAACCTGGCCACGGCGCTGTTCTGGAGCAAGCAGGACAACGTCGCCGAGGTGGACGATTCGGTGCCGCCGGATCCGAAGACCGGCGAAGAGTTCTACAAGAGCGGGGGCAAGGGCAACAAGGTCAGCGGGTTCGAGGCGGAGGTGTCCGGCGAGGTGCTGGACGGCTGGAACCTGACCGCCGGCTACACCTACACCCACTCCGCCGACGGCGAGAAACAGCGCACCAACACCAACCAGCCGCTGAACCTGTTCCGCCTGTCCACGGCCTATCGCCTGCCGGGCAACTGGAACGCGCTGACGGTGGGCGGCGCGGTGAACTGGCAGAGCGACATCTACGGCAAGGCCAACCGCCCCGTGGGACGCGACGCCGATGGCGAGATCGTCACGCGCCGCACGCGGATCAGCCAGGACGCCTACACCGTGGTCAAGCTGATGTCGCGCTACGAGTTCGACCGGCACCTGTCGGCGTCGCTGAACGTCGACAACCTGTTCGACAAGAAATACTACGACAACGTCGGCTTCTACAACGGCGTGTTCTGGGGCGACCCGCGCACGGTGACGCTGAGCCTGGACTGGAAACTCTGACCCCAGGCACATGAGCGGTTGCTGTGTCGAGGGGCTGCTGTGGCGAGGGAGCTTGCTCCCGCTGGGGCGCGCAGCGGCCCCCAAAAACAGCAAGGGGCCGCTTCGCAGCCCAGCGGGAGCAAGCTCCCTCGCCACGGGGCTGCACCTGCCTTGCCGCAGCCGTTAACCCTTAGTTAATGCCCCCGGCGGACACTGCGCGCCGAGACCTCGATTCATGGACGAAAGGCTCCGACATTCACAGTGGGAGGCACCATGAAAATCACCACCGCAATCCTCGCCGCACTGCTCGCCTTGGGTTCCGCCAGCGTCTTTGCCGAAGGCGGCGCCGAGCGCATGAGGCACTACTACCAGAACTTCCCGGTGCATCAGGACGCCGCCGGGCAACAGGCTCAAACCCAGGCCGATGAGCTGAAGGTTCCGGACGACCAGACCGCGCAAGTGACCGAATCCTACCGTCCTTGACGCCTGGCTGATGAACCGATGGACCTGCGAGGGCTGCGCTCTGGCTTCGCAGATGACAGTTGGGCGCCCATCGGGCGCCCTTTTTCATGCCTGCAGGTATTTGGACCAGAACAGCATCGGCCCCTGCGACGGATCCCGCGTGCCGGTCACGAACCCGAGCTTGGCATAGGACGCCTTCGCCACGTCGTTGCCTTCGAGCACTTCGAGGGTGATCTTGCAGCAGCCGCGCTGACGGGCGATGTCCTCGACCTTGCGCAGCATCTTGTGGCTCAGGCCCCTCCCGCGGAATTTCGTCATCACCGCCACGTCATGCACGTTGACCAGCGGTTTGCAGGCGAACGTGGAAAACCCCTCGAAACAGTTCACCAGCCCGGCCGGCTCGCCGCCGACGAATGCGAGCACGCTGAAGGCGTGGGGCCGCTTGGCCAACTCCTCAGGCAAGCGCCGCAGCAGGTCGGGCGCGAGCGACTGGCCGCCGCCCATCGGGTCTTCGGCATAGTGATTGAGCACGACACCGATGGCCTCGGCATGCACCGGATTGGTATAGCTGGCTTGAAGCACAAGAATTTCTGCGGAATCCATTTCCATCCTCGATCGCACGGGGCCCCGGCGCGCGTCTTGCGCGTTGAAAGGCTTGGAGACCATAACGTGGAGGCGGCACGGGGGACAAGACAAACATTGGCTGGCTCCCGGAGGGCTGCGCAGGCGACGTGTCAGGGGATGAATGTATCGGCTGACCCGACGCCTTCGCTGGCAAGCCAGCTCCCACAGGTTTTGCGCTGGCCGCTGATCCTGCGAATGTCCACGATCCTTGTGGGAGCTGGCTTGCCAGCGATAGGGCCGCCACATCCGACATCCCCGGTGCCTGACCCAACGCCTTCATTGCGCAGCCAGTCGCGGTCAGCGCCCCCAGATCAGCTCTTCGGTCCAGCCCAGTTCGGCGAAGTCCTCGGCCCGCAGCGCCGACTCGCCGGCGCAGAAAAACTCGTCCAGCTGCGGCGGCTCCACCGACGTGCCGCTGAGCATGGCGTGCACTTGCCCGCGATGGTGGATCTGGTGTTCGAACAGGTGCGAGAGCAGGCGCAGGCGGGTGTCGTGCTGCGGCGTCTCCCGGGCGATGGTCACCACCCGGCCCAGATCGGCGTCGCGCAGTTGCTCGCAATAGGCGATCAGGCGCCGGTCCACCTGGGCCTGCTCAAGGCGCAGGGATTGCCCTTCGGTAAACGGCTCATCGACCGCGAAGAACGCATAACAATCGGGATGCGGATCATCGCCGCGCAGTTCGCGCTCCAGCGCATCCACGTAGTACCCGTCGCAGATGAGGATGTGATTGAGGGTCCGGCGGATGCTCGGGAAGAAACTCACCCGTGGCGCCGTCAGTTCCGCGGCGTCGAGGCGACTCCAGGCCTTGGCCAGGCGATGGTTGGCCCAGGCGTTCTGATAGGCCATGGTCAGCAAGTGGTGGGACAGTGGCTGCGTCATCGCGCGCCCTCCTCGCTTCAGGTCTCGGCAAAGCGTTGCAGTTGCATCTCCTGCAGGCGGCTGAGGGTGCGGCGGAACGGGAATTCCAGATAGCCCTCGGTGTACAGCGCCTCCATCGGCACCTGCGCCTCGATGTACAGCGGCACCTTGCGGTCGTAGCACTCGTCCACCAGGGCGATGAAGCGGCGCACGCCGTCGTCGTGCACCGACAGCTGCGGCAGTTCGCGGTCGCCGGCCGCCACCCGTTCGGCGCCGTCCTCGGTGCCGCGGGCGATCCGGCCTTCGCGCTTCTTGGCGCTGAGGTTCGGCACCTCGCTCAACAGAATAGCCCGGTAGCTGTCGCACAGCGCGATGAAGTCCATGGCGGCGAACGGCTGCTCGCAGAGGTCGGCGTAACGGCACCACACCACCGAACCGCCGGCCTGCACCACCGGCAAGCTCCGGTGACCGACGGCGACCGGCTCGGCGCTGCAGGCCTGCCCGACCGTCAACGCCCGGAACACCTCGTCCAAGGCGCTGCCCTGCCCCGGCACCGCGACCCAATAGCGTTGCGCGTGCGCGCCGGGATGCAGGCGATGGTCTTCGGCGCCGTTCACCGCGACCACTTGCATGTGCGCCTGGATCGCGGCGATGGCGGGCAGGAAGCGGTCGCGGTTGAAGCCGTCGGCGTACAGCTGGTCCGGCGGCAGGTTGGAGGTGCAGACCACCACCACGCCTTCATCGAACATCACCTGAAACAACCGCCCCAGAATGATCGCGTCGCCGATGTCGTTGACGAACAGTTCGTCGAAACACAGCACCCGCACCTCGGCCGCCAACTCCCGGGCCAGCGCCCGCAGCGGGTCGGCGATGCCGGTCAACTGGAACGAGCGCTGGTGCACCCAGCCCATGAAGTGATGGAAATGCTGTCGCCGGGCCGGCACCCGCAGGCTCTGGTGGAAGCGGTCCATCAGCCAGGTCTTGCCGCGCCCGACCGGGCCCCACAAGTAAACGCCGGCGACCGAACGGGCACCGGCGTGCAAGGCCTCGTGGCACTTCTGCAGTGCGAAGACGGCATGTTCCTGGGCTTCATCCTGGATGAAACCGTCGTGTTCGATGGCCTGCTGCCAGGCACTGAGCGGGGAGTCGAAAGTCATGCGCGGCAGTATGCCATGAGCGCTACAGGGATATGTCCAGTCGGGCGATCTTGCCCTGCTCATCGAGACGGAACATGTAGCGCAGCGGCTGCGGGCTGCCGGGGAAGTCCCCGGACACCAGCCCGTGCACCAGTACCTTGCCGGTGCGGTGCTGCACGTCCAGCACTTCGACGCGGGGCTGGTAGCGCCGGGCGCTGTCCTCGATCCAGTGGGCGATGGCCTGGGGGCCGACCTGATGGTGGCCTTCGTCGAAGACGTTGGCGTTCTCGGCGAAGAAGCTCGCGATCTGCGTGGTGTCGCGGGCGTTCGCTGCGTTGATGTACCCGGCGATGGCCGGGGCCAGAGTCGGATGGGACATGGTTGCAACTCCTTGTTGAGTGGTTCTGCCGCCATCCTAGAACAGCCCTGCGTCAATTCTTGTCAGGAGTGAACCGCCGGGTTTCGTCCTGTTGCATCTGCTGCTGCCAGGTGCGCAGCAGGTCGCTGCGCCGGCCCGGATAGCGCCCGTCCGCGGCCGTGGCGGCCGCGATCCGGTCGGTGCGGAACGTGCGGTAGGCGCCGCGCAGTTCGCACCAGGCCACGAGGATCCGCACTTCGTTGAGAAAGCCCAGCGCCAACGGCCAGATCAGCCGCTGGCTGGGCATCTGCTGCGCGTCGGCGTAGTCGATCCGCAGTTTGCTTTGCTCGCGGATCGCTTGGCGCAGCACGTTCAGCGGCACGACGTTCTGCGGAAAGCCGTAACCCGCAGGCCCCGGCATCACCGTGGGGTTGCGCATGGCTTCCTGGGCCCTGGGGTCGAGCACCGCCGCGATCTTGGCCAGGGCGTCGGCGGCGGCCTTGCTCAGCACCTCGTCGCCGCGCTGATCGACGTAGCGCAGGCCGAGGACGATGGCTTCGGTCTCATCGGCATTGAGCATCAGCGGCGGCAGGAACAGGCCGCTGCGCAGTACGTAGCCGATGCCGGCCTCGCCCTGGATCGGTGCGCCGAGGGCGGTGAGCTCGGCGATGTCGCGGTACAGCGTGCGCTCGGAGATCTCCAGCTCCGCCGCCAGCGTCGCCGCCGTCACCGGGCGCTTCTTGCCGCGCAGCACTTGCAGCAGGGTCAGTAAACGGGTGGTACGCGACACGGTGCAGGCTCCATCCGGAAAATGGCCGAAGCTTAGCACCGGGCACTGTCAGATTCTGTCAGCAGGCCTCTGCATTCCCGTGCCCCAAAAAAACCTGTGGGAGCGGCGGTGCGACGACTCGACTTGCCCGCGATAGCGGTGCATCAGGCGATGAATGCGTCGGCCGGACCGACGCCATCGCCAGCAGGCTGGCTCCCACAGGTAAACAGGTGGCTCCCGCATGGGTTATGTGGTGCAGCCAGTACCGTGGGAGCCAGCCAGCTGGCGATGGCTTCAGCCCAGGCCCCTCAGGGACAGGCCTGCCTCAGGCATCGACCTTATGCCGGGCCGCGTAGAGGCAGAGCATTTCCATGGCCAGGGTCGCCGCCGCCAGGGACGTGACTTCGGCGTGGTCATAGGCCGGCGCCACTTCCACCACGTCCATCCCCACCAGGTTGATCCCGCGCAGGCCGCCGAGGATCTCCAGCGCCTGCACCGTGCTCAGGCCGCCGCACACCGGGGTGCCGGTGCCCGGCGCAAACGCGGGGTCGAGGCAGTCGATGTCGAAGGTCAGGTACACCGGATGGTCGCCGACCCGCGCGCGGATCGCCTCGACGATGGCCTCGCAGCCGCGCCGGTGCACCTGCCGCGCATCCAGCACCTGGAAGCCCTGAGGGTCGTCGTTGGTGGTGCGCAGGCCGATCTGCACCGAACGCGCCGGATCCACCAGCCCTTCCCGCGCCGCGTGCCAGAACATGGTGCCGTGGTCGACCCGCTTGCCGCCCTCGTCCGGCCAGGTGTCGCTGTGGGCGTCGAAGTGGATCAGCGACAGCGTGCCGTGCTTGCGCGCATGGGCCTTGAGCAGCGGGTAGCTGATGAAGTGGTCGCCGCCGAAGGTGAGCATGGCGCTGCCGCTCTGAAGGATGTGCTCGGCGTGGGCCTCGATGCTTTCCGGGATGGAATGCGGCGCGCCGTAATCGAAGTCGCAGTCGCCGTAGTCGATCACCGCCAGATGATCGAACGGGTCGAACGCCCAGGGCCAGTGGCGCTCCCAGGCGATGCCGGCGGACGCCGCACGGATCCCCCGTGGCCCGAACCGGGCGCCCGGACGGTTGCTGGTGGCGGTGTCGAACGGCACGCCGCTGACGGCCACGTCCACGCCGCGCAGGTCGCGGCTGTAGCGCCGGCGCATGAAGCTGGTGATGCCGGCGTAGGTGCTTTCGGCGGCGGTGCCGAAAAGGCTGTCGCGGGTGATGGCTTGATCGTTTTGCATCGGCACGTCCACGGTGACTCTCCTTTTTTATTGATGGCTGCGAAAAGCGGTCCACAGGCGGGTGCGCTGGCGCATGTCCTTGAGGCTCATGCTGCGGTCGGCGTACAGGCGCTCACGCACCTCGGGCTGCGGATAGATGTCCGGATCGTTGCGCACCGCCTCGTCCACCAGCGGCGTGGCGGCCTGGTTGGCGGTGGCGAAGAACAGGGTGTTGGTCAGCGCCGCCACGGACTCGGGGCGCAGCATGAACTCGATGAAGGCCCGGGCGGCCTCCGGGTGCGGCGCGTCCTTGGGGATGGCGAGGTTGTCCTGCCACACCAGCGTGCCTTCACGGGGGATGCGGTAGGCGATCTCGAACGGCTTGCCGGCCTTGCGCGCCTGGTCGGCGGCCATGCCCGCGTCGCCGTTGTAGGTCAGCGCCAGGCACACGCTGCCGTTGGCCAGGTCGTTGATCTGCCGGCCGGTGGCGACGTACAGCACCGACGGCTGCAACCGCTGCAACAGGGCTTCGGCGGCGGCCAGGTCAGCCTTGTCGCTGCTGTACGGATCCTTGCCCAGGTAATGCAGGGCCAGGCCGATGACTTCCTGCGGCGAATCCAGGATCGCGATGCCGCAGTCCTTGAGCTTGCCGGCGTATTCCGGCTTGAACAGCAGATCCAGGCTGTTGAGCGGCGCGTCCGGCAGGCGCTTCTTGACCGCCTCCACGTTCATCCCAAGCCCCAGGGTGCCCCAGGTGTAGGGCACGCCGTAGCGGTTGCCGGGATCCACCGCCGCGAGTTTCTCCAGCAGGTCCGGATCGAGGTTGGCGTAGCCCTTGAGCCCCTCACGGGGGATTTCCTTCAGGGCGCCCGCCGCCAGCCCGCGGGCCAGCACGGTGGAAGACGGCACGACCACGTCGTAGCCGCTGCCGCCGGTCAGGAGCTTGGTCTCCAGCACCTCAGTGGTGTCGAACGTGTCGTAGCGCACATGGATGCCGGTTTCCTGCTCGAAGCGCTGCAAGGTCTGCGGCGCCACGTAGTCGGCCCAGCTGTAGAGGTTGAGGGTCTTGTCCTCGGCCTGGGCCGTGAACACAGCGGAGATCAACAGCGCGGGCAAGCCCAGTTTGAACACAGAAGCCATGACGAACACCTGACCGTGGGGAGTGGTGGCAGGATGCGCCGGCGGATACATTACAAAAATCTCAAGTTCGTTAACCTGACATTAGCCGGAGACAATGTGATGCTCGGTCAACTCCACGACGTGGATCTGCAACTGCTGCGCCTGTTCGTCGGTGTGGTCGAATGCAACGGTTTCAGTGCCGCCCAAGGCGAACTGGGCCTGAGCCAGTCCAGCATCAGCCAGCAGATGGCCAAGCTTGAGACGCGCCTGGGCTACCGGGTGTGCAATCGCGGCAAGGCCGGCTTCAGCCTCACGCCAAAGGGCGAGCGGTTGCTGGCCGCGACCCGCGCGCTGTTCCAGTCCATCGAAGCGTTCCGTCATGAATCCAACGGCGTGGCCGGGCGCCTGATCGGCGAGGTGCGCCTGGGCCTGTCCGAAGCGGTTGACCACTCGGTGCTGCAACGGGTGGCCGAGGCGATCCGGCGCTTTCGCGCACGGGACGAAGCGGTGCGCATCGAACTGATCAGCGCGATGCCGGGGGAAATGGAACGCCTGCTGCTGCAGCAGCGGCTGGATCTGGCCATCGGTTACTTTTCCCAGGTGCAGACCGCGTTCGACTACCGCGAACTGTTCCATGAGACCCAGCACCTGTACTGCGCCGCCGGCCATCCGCTGTTCACCGACGATGCGCCGGACGACGCGGCATTGCAGGCCTGTGACCGGGTCGACCATCCGTACCGTTTCCTGCGCAGCGACGAGCCGTTCCAGGGCCAGGTCTGCTCGGCGCGCTCGGAGCAGGTCGAAGGCACGCTGGCGTTCATTCTGTCGGGCAAGCACGTCGGCTACCTGCCGAACCATTACGCCCGCCAGTGGGTGGACAAGGGCCTGCTGCGGACGGTGCGCGAAGGCAGATTGAGCTTTGAGGTGGCGTTTCACCTGGCCCGGCACCGGGCCCAGGCGCCGGGGGACGCGCAGAAGGCGTTCGAGGAGGATCTGTTGGCGGCGTTTGCCTGAATATCCTTGTGGTGAGGGAATTGCTGTGGTGGGGGGAGATGTTGTGGCGAGGGAGCTTGCTCCCGCTGGGGCGCGCAGCGGCCCTAAAAAGGCTGGGGCCGCTGCGCAGCCCAGCGGGAGCAAGCTCCCTCGCCACAACAAGCTCCCTCGCCACAACCGTTCATTCAGGCCGTAAAACCTGACCTTTCAGGCAATTTTATTGCGTTGCCCTCGCCGCCCGCTTCCGGCATCCTGCGCACCCATTTTCTGACCCGGCTGCGCCTTGCGGCGCGCACACCACCATGACCGTCTCCGAAAAAGCCCCGCGCAACAACGACCTGATCTACGGCCTCAACGACCGTCCGGACTTCACCGCCACGGTGTTCGCCGCCCTGCAGCACGTGCTGGCCAGCTTCGTCGGCATCATCACCCCGACCCTGATCATGGGCAGCGCCCTGGGCCTGCACAGCGAAATCCCGTACCTGATCAGCATGGCGCTGTTCGTCTCCGGCCTCGGCACCTTCGTCCAGGCCCGGCGCTTCGGCCCGGTGGGCTCTGGGCTGCTGTGCCTGCAAGGCACCAGCTTCTCGTTCATCAGCGTGATCCTCAGCGCAGGCTTCATGGTCAAGGCCCGGGGCGGCGGCACCGACGAGATCCTGTCGACGATCTTCGGCGTGTGTTTCTTCGCCGCGTTCATCGAAGTGGTGCTGAGCCAGTTCATCGGCAAGTTGCGCATGCTGATCACCCCGGTGGTCACCGGCACCATCATTACCCTGATGGGCCTGTCGCTGATCAAGGTGGCGATGACCGACATCGCCGGCGGCTTCGGCGCGCCGGACCTGGGGGCGGCCAGCCATGTGTTCCTGGCGGCGCTGGTGCTGGGCACCATCGTGGTGCTGAACCGGGTCGACGTGCCGTTCCTGCGCCTGGGCGCCATCGTCATCGGCCTGACCCTCGGCTACGTGGTGGCGTGGCTGACGGGCCAGGTGGACTTCGCCGACCTGCCGCAGGTGCCGGCGGTCAGCATTCCCGTGCCGTTCAAGTACGGCTTCAACTTCGACTGGGTGGCGTTCGTGCCGGTGGCGGTGATTTTCCTGGTGTCGCCGCTGGAGGCCGCCGGCGACCTGACGGCCAACTCGATGATCTCGCGCCAGCCGGTCAAGGGCCCGCTGTACATCCGCCGGATCAAGTCGGGACTGCTTGCCGACGGCCTCAACTCGGCCATGGCGGCGGTGTTCAACAGCATGCCGATGGTGACCTTCGCCCAGAACAACGGGGTGATCCAACTCACCGGTGTGGCCAGCCGCTACGTGGCGTTCTTCATCGCCGGCCTGCTGGTGCTGCTGGGCCTGTTCCCGATGATCGGCGCGGTGCTGCAACTGATGCCAAAACCGGTACTGGGCGGCGCCGAGCTGGTGATGTTCGGCACCGTGGCCGTGGCCGGGATCAAGATCCTCGCCGAGGCCGGGCTGCACCGGTGCAACATGCTGATCGTGGCCATCTCGGTGGGCATGGGCCTGGGCATCGCCGCCGTGCCGGAAGTGCTGCGCGAACTGCCGCAGGCCCTGCGCAACATCTTCGAGTCGCCGATCACCGTCGGCGCCCTGTGCGCGATCGTGCTGAACATTTTCCTGCCGGAAGAGTTCATCGAACTGGAAGAGGACGACTTCGACCCGGAGGCGTCTATCCTGCAAGTCATGGAAAACCCGGAAATGCCGGCCAAGGCTGAACCTGCGCAGCCGCCTGCGGTCGCACCGTTGAACCGCTGAGCCGGACCGCCGCACAATCAAAGGGCCGGACCGTTGGCGGTCCGGCCCTTTTCTTCATCGAGAGCACGCCCCATGCGCCGTCTCCCCGCCCTGCTGCTGTCCCTGCTCCTGCTGTCCCTCAGCGCCTGTGCGCTGTTTCCCTCCCGCGATCCGGTGAACATCAACGTGGTCGGCCTCGAACCGCTGCCCAGCCAGGATCTGGAAATGCGCTTCGCCCTCAAGCTGCGGGTGCAGAACCCCAACGAGACCGCCATCGACTACAACGGCATCGCGCTGGATCTTGAGGTCAACGGCCATCCGCTGGCCTCGGGGGTGAGCGACCAGGCCGGCTCGATCCCGCGGTTCTCCGAGGCGGTGGTCAGCGTGCCGGTGAGCGTTTCGGCGTTCTCGGTGCTGCGCCAGACCCTGGGCCTGAGCCAGGCGCAGAACCTCGACAACCTGCCTTACGTGCTGCGGGGCAAACTGGCGGGCGGCGCGTTCGGCACAATGCGCTTCACCGACCGCGGCAAGCTCAGCCTGCCCAGGGCCAGCGCCGCCACCTGGTGACGCTGGCCGGGTTCTGCGCCGTTTTGACTGACGCCATCGCCAGCAGGCTGGCTCCCACAGGGATTCAGAGTGAACGCAAAATCTGTGGTCACCGCCAACCATTGTGGGGGCCTGCTGGCCGGGTTTTGCGCCGTTTTGACTGACGCCATCGCCAGCAGGCTG
>NZ_JBIVHR010000063.1:12664-36703 GCF_044749305.1 Pseudomonas sp. NPDC089534
ACGCCATCGCCAGCAGGCTGGCTCCCACAGGGGTTCGGGGTGAACGCATAATCTGCAGTCACCGCAAACAATGTGGGAGCCAGCCTGCTGGCGATGGCACCGGTGAAGGCACCGCAAGGCTTGCGGATCAGGCGATGAAACGCACCCCCGGCTTCGCCCGCTCATCCACGCTCAGCTCGAACACGTCCGGCCGCGCATAGTGGCCCACCACGTCGTAGTCGTAACGGGCGCGCACCAGTTCGTCGGTATCGATCTCGGCGGTCAGCAGCCCTGCCCCGCCCTTCAGCGGGCCGGCCAGCACATCGCCCATCGGCCCGACGATCACGCTGCCGCCGGCGATCAGCGGACGGTCCGCCGGCCAGTTGGCGACCTCGACGCCCAACTCGTTCGGCGAAGCTTGCACCTGACAGGCGCTGACCACAAAGCAGCGCCCCTCATGGGCGATGTGGCGCATGCTCACCTGCCACATGTCGCGCTCGTCCACGGTCGGCGCGCACCACACTTCAATGCCTTTGGCGTACATGGCCGTGCGCAGCAGCGGCATCATGTTTTCCCAGCAGATCACCGCGCCCAGCTTGCCGACCTGGCTGTCGAGCACCGGCAGCGTCGAACCGTCGCCCTTGCCCCAGATCAGGCGTTCGGTGCCGGTGGGCATCAGTTTGCGGTGCTTGGCCACCAGGCCGGCCTGCGGGTCGATATGCAGCGCGGTGCAGTACAGGGTGCTGCCGGCGCGTTCGATCACTCCGATCACCAGGTTCGCCCCGGTGCGCGCCGCCAGGCCCGCCAGCGCCTCGGTCTCCGCACCGGGCACATCGATGGCGTTGTCGAAGTAACGGGCGTAGGCCTCGCGCCCTTCCGGCAAGCGGTAACCCAGTTGGGTGCCGAAGCCTTCGCCTTTGGGGTAACCGCCGAGCAGCGCCTCGGGCATCACCACCAGCGCGGCACCGGATTCGAGGATGGCCGCCTCCCAGCTCAGGATCTGCTCCAGGGTTTCGCCTTTGCCGCCGGGCAAGGCACCGATTTGCAGCGCGGCAACGATGGATTTGGGCATTGCGTTCACTCCGTGGGGATCAGGTGTTGCCGATTCTCCGGCCGCACGGGATCATGAATAAAGCCCTGCCCACTGCTGAATGATATGAGCCAAATGAATATCACGACCCTCGACCTCAACCTGCTGAAAACCTTCGAAGCCCTCCACGAGGAGTCCAGCGCCAGCCGCGCCGCCCTGCGCCTGGGCGTGACCCAGTCGGCGGTCAGCGCGGCGCTGCGGCGATTGCGCGAGGTGTATGGGGATCAACTGTTCGTGCGCACCGGCCGGGGACTGGCGCCGACACTCAAGGCCAATCAACTGAAGCCGGTGGTCAGCGATGCGCTGAACAAATGCCGGCAAAGCCTGGCGATGGTCGATCCGGCCGCCGACCAATACGACGGGCGCTCGGTGATCATCGGGCTCTCGGACGATTTCGAGATCGCCTACGGCCGGCGGCTGATCGACGCCATCGCCCGCGCCGCGCCGAAACTGCGGGTGATCTTCCGCCAGACCCACAGCCAGATCGTCGCCCGCGACCTGATGGAGCGCAGCCTCGACCTGGCGATCACCGCCGGCGGTTTCGCCGAGCGGCTGCTCAGCCGTCAGGTGCTGGGTGAAGGGGGTTATGCCTGCCTGGCGGATCCGGCGAGCCTTGCGCCCGGCCAGGGGGAGATCGGCCTGGAGGAGTTTGTCGCCCGCGAACACCTGCTGGTGTCGTCGGGCGGGTTCATCGGCATCACCGATGAAGGGCTGGCGGCGCTGGGGCTGAGCCGTCGGGTGTGCGCCTCGACCACCCATTTCGCCGCGTTGCCGCACCTGCTCAAGGGCAGCGCCGCCGTGGCGACGATCCCGGCCCATGCGGCGCAGGCCATCGCATCGCTCAGCGGCCTGGCGCTGCTGCCCTGCCCGCTGGCGCTGCCGCGTTACCCGGTGGAGCTGGGCTGGCGCACCAGCGCCCAGACCGATCCGGTGGTGCTGAAGGTGCGCGAGGCGATCATCGCCTGTTTCGCCAGGGAATGACGGCAGGTTACTTGTTCGCCGCCATCAGCCGGTTGACTTCGCTGCGCACCATGTTGGAGAACTCCGGCGGCGACATGCCATCCAGTTCCGCCCGCACCCACTCGGCCCATTTGCCCTTGCGCTTGGAGCGCTCGCCGAACAGCCGTGCGGCTTCGCCCTTGGCCTTGCCCAGGTTGGTCTGCCAGAGTTCGAACAGTCGGGATTTCTCGTCTTCCAGCGCGGCGCGCTCTGCGAGGGATTTGTCGGCCAGATTGAAACTCATGGGGAATTACCTGCTGCATGAAATGGCGACATCTTACACGCTGGAAGGAAATCTCCGGCGCTGGTTTTTCTTCCGGAGATGAAATCGCTGCAACTTTTCAGTTTGCGCCACACTCCATTGATCACTGTCCATTCACCTGCAAGGAGTCACCCAATGGCCCGTAGAACCGCTGCGCACCCCGCCGAAGACCAGATCAAGGATCAAGCCTTCAGCGACCTTCAGGCCCTGATCGAAGAATCGGAAAAACTGCTCAAGAACAGCGCCTCGCTGGTCGGCGAGGAGGCGGAGACCCTACGCGGGCAGATCGCCCAGAAATTGCAGCAGGCGCGGGACTCGGTCTCGAATGTGCGGGCCCGCACCCAACCGGCGGTCGAGGTCACGCAGAACTACATCGGCGGCCACCCATGGCAGACCGTGGCGATTTCCGCCGGGTTCGGCCTGGTGGTGGGCCTGCTGCTCGGCCGTCGCTGAACACACAGCTTTTGTGGCGAGGGAGCGAGCGCCCTCGCCACGGATTCACATCCCTGCCAGTTCGCGCAACTGCGCCAACGTCGCCCCCTCCAGCACGACGCCTTCGCTCAGCGACCGAGCCCGCTGCAAATGCCGGCGATCGCCCGGCAAGCGCTTGAGCCCCACCCCGTGCATCTGCCGCACCAGTTCCTGGCTGCGCTCGGCGAAGCTCTGCCCCGCCGCCTTGCCGGGGTCGATCACGATCAGCAACTGGCCGGTCCACGGGGTCTTGGCGCCCGGATGGTTCGACCAGTCGAACTCGAAGGAGAAATTTCCGCCGGTGAGCGCCGCCGCCAGCAGCTCGACCATCATCGACAGCGCCGAGCCCTTGTGCCCGCCGAACGGCAGCAGCGCACCGCCGCCGAGGATCGCCTTCGGATCCTGGGTCGGCTGGCCGAGGCTGTCCACGCCCATGCCTGCCGGCAGCTTCTCGCCCTGGCGCGCGGCGATCTGCACGTCGCCATGGGCGATGGCGCTGGTGGCCAGGTCGAACACAATCGGGGCGCCGTCGGCCCGGGGCGCGGCGAACGCGATCGGGTTGGTGCCGAACAGCGGCCGGTCGGCGCCGTGGGGCACCACGCAGGTCATGCTGTTGACCACGCTCAACGCCACCAGCCCTTCTTCGGCGAAGGGCTCGACGTCCGGCCACAGCGCCGCGAAGTGGTGGGAATTGCGGATCGCCAGCACCGCGATGCCGGCCGACCGGGCCTTTTCCACCAGCAGGGGCCGGGCGGCGGCCAGCGCCGGTTGGGCGAAGCCGTTGCCGGCATCGACCCGGACGAAGCCGCTGGCCACGTCTTCGATCTGCGGCACGGCCCGGCCGTCGACCCAGCCGCTGTTCAGCGTCGAGACGTAACCGGGCATGCGGAACACGCCGTGGCTGTGGGCACCGTCGCGCTCGGCGCCGGCGCAGTTGGCGGCCAGCGTCCGGGCCACCTCGGCGGAGGTGCCGTGGCGCACAAAAATGGTTTCGAGCAGGTGAGTCAGTTCATCGAGGGACAGCGTGGACGAGACCGCAGGATCGTGTGGCGCAGACATCTGAAGCTCCAGAATAATTATTGGAGGGAACAACAGCGTTCGGACAACTCGCCCGGCGATTAACCATGCACGGGCGGCGCCCTGTCAACCCTTGCATGGCGCGCTCAGGCGCCGCCCCGCAGGGCCGGCCTATAACGGTGCACCACCCGCTGCCCAAGAGACTGCCTAGCCTTGACGCTCCATTCACGGCGCCCTCGCCCTCCGATCGAGCCTCAACGATGACTGAACCTTCGCTCCCCCTGTTGTTTACCCGGTTTCTGGATGCACCCGGCCTTTGGAAGGACCTCGGCAAGCCCCTGGGACTGACCGTCGCCGACTTTCGGTGGCTGACCAACGTGAGGCTGAACACCCAGGCGCTGCGCAGTCTCGAAGACCCGCCGCTGTTCGCGTACCGGATCGTGCTCGACACCCCTGACGGTTCTGCGGTGCCGCTGGCCGGAAGCTTCGCTGTGGCCGGCACGCCGCAGGACCGGGCAGCGCTGCTCTACACCCCTTTCGCGGGCCTTCGCAAACACGAAAACCTGGATACGCTGGCGGCGCAGCTCGCCGCCTCCCTGAACGAGGCCGGCGAGGACGACCCGCTGCTGGCGCTCATGGCGCTGGCCCAGCGAAAGCGGCTGGCGGCCGAACGGGACATATCCGTCACTTGGCAATTGATAGACGGCGACATTTTCGACGATCAGCGTTCGGTGATCGAAGATGGACCTAAGGCCAACGCGAAGGCCATGCTGGATGAGCTGCTGCAACTGCCCACCCTCGCCACCATGATGCAGGACATTTTCGCCGAAATGCTGCAACCGGCATTTCCCGGACTGGACCAACGCCTGACCCGCGTCAGTTTCCTTCCGGCCCCGGACACCGCAAAAGCGCATTGGCCGGAGTCGATGTCACTGAACGACGCCGCCCTCCTGCTCTACCGCCACCCTCACCTGTCCGCAAGCCAGGCGCGCTTCTCGCACCCGGACCACCCCTCGGCAAACGCGGCCGTCCGGCACTGGGAACAGTCGCTCGTCACGGTGTCCGGCTCACTGCTGCCGCTGCTGTTCAAGCGTCTTGAGCAGTTCTGGAACGCCGCTTCGGCGGATGGCCATTCGCGGCGGGAATACTTCGCCAGGGCCCTCGCGGAACAGGCCCTCGCCGACATCGTGCTCAAGCGCGAGGCGCAAATCATCGAAGACGAGCATTGCCGCGACCTGCTGCGCTGGATCCGGCCGGGCCTGTACAGCGGCCCTTCCCGCAGCGCCACACTGGAAACCGTGCGGCTGTGGGAGCACCCCGGCAGCCAGGTCGAGCTGGCGGGCTCCCTGATGATCAGTCGCTCCGATGCCTGTCTGTACACACCTTCCCAGGGCCTGCAGGTGCTCAGGGACTATCCGGACCTGAAAGACACGGTGCTGGCCAAGTTTCGCGCCGCCGGCCACGAAGATGAACTGTATGGCCTGCTGGGTCTGGAAGAGCGCCAGCGCTTTCTGGGCTTCAGCCGGCCGGTGGTGTCCGGGGAAGCGATCGCCGGGGACATTTTCAAGGTGCTGTTCGAGGCCATCGTCACCAAGCAGCGGCAGAACATCGAATACGTCCTGCAGGTGTACCGCCGCAGCGACGGCACGGTGAACCTGGAGGCCATGTTCGACAAGGCGCTGGACATTCGTCCGATGATCCACGAGCGGCTCCTGGCGCTGGAGACCCAGGGCCGCTGGAGCACCCGGCCGGTCCTGACGGGCGACCTGCAGCCCTCGCAGGTGCTGGCGGACAAGGCCGCCGCCGAGGCCCGGAAATTCGCCAGCGTGCAATTGCCGATCAGCGAGGCGTTTTCCCGTCAGCCGGTGTCTTCGATGACCGAGCAGCAGGCTTACCTGCTGGACATGAAGCCGCAGATCGCCCATGCGCTGTCTGTCGGCGTCACCGGGGAAGCCCGGCTTGGCGTCCTGAGCGGATCCTTGGGCGACCGGGAACGGGCCGTCGTCGAGACCGTGCTCAACCCGGAACAGCCGGACCGGCGCTCCCGTCGGGCACTCAACGGCTTCAGGCCGGACGCCTACTCGCTGACCCTGCTGCCGGCAGGCGCCAAGACCCTGCTGCCCCTGCCCAACTGCCTGCTGATGACCGAGCGCGGCGGGCTGGACGTGCAGCACTCCGGACGCGTGCTGCTGTGGACGCCGGCGATGGGGGTGGAGGCGTTCGGCACGCTCGACAAGGCCCAGGAAACATTGCGGCAGCGGCTGAGGGACAGCGACGCGTGCGTGACCCTGCTGGAGAACCTCGCGCCGTCCGCCTCCCGGATCCATCACAGCTACACCCTTGGCCCCCTGCATCTGATCGAAGGCAATGTGCTGCATCATCGGGCCCAATCGGCCATCGACCGCTTCCTCGGGCTCTGTGCGCACTGGCGCGGTTTCAAACTGACCCGCACCGAACAGGACAAGGCACTGACCGCGCTGACGGTCACGCCGCCAGACACCAACCTGCGGCGGGCGGAGGCGCTGTCACGCTCCCTCGCCCTGCAGCAGACCTGGCCCGCCTGGCTGGGCAAGGCGGCGAACGACGACCTGCGGCTGCAGGTCGAGTTGCTGGAACAATTGCGAACCGCTGGCGAGGACGGCAAGGACTACCTGCACGGCATCACGACGCTGACCGACTATGTGCGCAAAACCCTCAAGCATCTGCTGGATACGCGCTTTCCCGGAAAGGGGCTGGACCCGGACCGGATCCGGATCACCCCGACCCTTGCGCTGGCCGGCGCGGCACGGAGCCTGACCGAACACGCGCTCAAGCATGTCAGCGAATCCCAGGGCGACTTCAGCGTTTCCCTGGGGCCGAACGCTGCCTTGCCGCCGGCCCTGGAGCCCAAGACGGTCAGGCAATTGCTGCTGTCGCTTGAGCTCCCCACAACGTTCGCCCGACAGGTGAGCGATGCCTTGACCGCCGACGCCTCTGGCGTGCGCAAGCAACGCTTCGTCCGGCGCTTGCCCTGGCAACTGCTGCAGCACGCCCATGCGCTGAAGCTGCAGCAACACCTGTCGTCCTCCGCGTTCGACCTGATCCATCAGGTGCTGGACATGCCGGACGCCGTCGCGCGCAACCTGGTCCACGGCATACGGGCACTGGTGCGCCCACTGGAGCTGATCAAGACCGCCGGCGCCAGCGCCGTCCAGGCGCTCGGCCTTTACCTGATCGGGCCCGCCCGCGGGAGCGACGGCCCGCAGGTGCTTTTCACGCCCTATCACGCCGACCATACGTTCCGGGAGTTTGCCGACGAGCCGGCGCTCATCGCCGCACTCAACACACCCGGCGCCTTGCAGGATCTGCTGATCCGTCGCCTGCCCGAAGCCCAACGCGCGGTGTTCGCGTCGCTGTTCAAGGACAGTGTCGGGCAACCGAGCGAAATGTCCCTGGCGTCCAGCCCGCTCGGCGGCAACCTGCTGAACCGGCTGTACCTCGACAATGTCCGCCTGCTGGAACACCTGTTGGCCAGTCAGTCGCTGACCGGCGCCCTGCCGGACTGGGAAACCGTCAGGCAACTGTTCAGCAAAACCGTCAGCCCTCTCTCCATGCTCCTGCCCGGCAAGGCCGGCGCCATACCGTTCCTGTGGCAAACCTTCAAGGATCTGCAGCACGCCGCCGAAGCGATCCAGGAACACCACTGGACCGGCGCGCTGGCCGACTTCATCAGCGGCGCGGCGCAAATGGTCACCCAGGGGCGGTTGCGCCTGGAGACGCTGCTTGGAGCCGGCCGGCCGGCCGCGGCGCAAGAAATGAAGGCGCTTGCGAATCCCAGCTGGGAGACGGTCAGGACGACGGCACCGGCCCGCACCGGCCTGCATGAGTTCGAAGCGCCGGCCGTGTCCTTGCAGGGCATGATCCATAACGTCGCCAACGGCACCTACAAGGATGCGTCGACCCAGGCGCACTACGCCGCGGTGGCAGGCAAGGTCTACCGGGTCGCGCAGGCGGGAGCAGGCTGGCGGCTCTTCGGGGAGCGGCAGGAAGGTCCGGCCCTGCAGAGGTCGGAATCCGGACTGCTGGTGCTCGACCCGGACCGGCACACCGTTCATTTCGGCAAGGGCATGTCGATCCTGCGCAACCGCTACATCAACGAACGCGAGGCCAGACTCTGGCTGAACATCGAAGCCCGGGGCATGGAGCAGATACGCGCCCTGCATCCGGAGAAGGCGCGCATGCTGATCCAGGCGCTGGATCTGGCCCGGTACTATGCCTTCAACAGCCTGCACAATCTGGCGCAGTTGAAGAGCCTTGCCTCCGGCTCCCGGCTGGACACGTTTCTCAAGTCCTTTTTCGACGTCGGCCTGATCGACGCCACCCTCCTGACCAAGATCGCCAAAACGATCACGCCGATCTGCAAGGCCCTGGTGGATCCGGCCGACGACCTGCTGAACACCGACCGTTTCGTCATCGGTTCCAACCGGTACTGGCAGACACACCTGATCGCGTTTGTGCTTGAGGACGACGACCGCAAGCGGGTGCACTTCACCGAGAACTTCTTCGACCAGCAGCTGGACTGGTACAAATCGGGCCTGACCGAACCCTTCAACGTGGACGGCCATGCCCAGGCCTCGACCCTGATCCATGAGTTCGCCCATCAGGTCTGCAATGCGGTGGATATCGCCTCGCTTGAGGCGCGACGGCCGTTTGCCGACCTGATCGCCACCGTCACCGGTTATGGCCTGAAACTGAAAGAAAACCAGGAACGGCATCAGCGTGAAGCGCTGTCGCTCGATACGCCGAGAGAGGAACTGTTCGCCCGCTGGAGCGAGGAGGACGGCGGCTGGATCGACATGGACAAGCTCATGGCGACCAACCATGTGGCCAAGACGGTGCTCGCCACCACGTTGAGCCCGACGCTGGAAAAGGCACGCGACGCATTCTTCGACACGCTCAATCCCCATCCGCGCATCGACACGATTTTGAGCAACGCCGACTCGATCGCCTTTCTGATCTGCGAAATGGGTCGTCAGCTGGATCCTGTGACGACGCCCCCGGCCGACCTGGCTTGAGCCCCCCCAAAAAATGCGCAAGGACTTCCTCGCGCATTCTTTCGAAGGGCATTCCGCCGGATTACGCGGTTTTGATCAATTTTTCACTACACATATGAATACTGTTCTCAATACATCCTGTTTTAGGGGGGTGTTGCCCGGGAAAATCAGGCCTCTTTGATGGGAAATAGCCATGAGCGCTGTTCTCGTCACCTTCCCGTCAAGGTTAGAATGCAGCAAATCAGGACGAGTCGATGACCCAACACACCCTTTCGGAAGCCGAATACGACGCGATCACCGATGCCGCCGCGCACTGGTGCATGCGCCTGCACGCCGTGGACTGCACGGCCGAGGAACGGCGCGCCTTCGAGCAATGGCGCGATGCCGATCCGCTGCATGCGTTCGAGTACGAGGCGATGCAGGAGATCTGGGACGTCGCCGAACATCTGCCGCGCCCGGAGCCTTCCCCGGTCGTGCCCTTCGCAAAACCTGCCCGGACCTGGCGCCAGTACGCCGCAGCCGCCTGCGTCAGCGCGCTGGCCCTGCCGCTGGCGGGCTGGGCCGGCTGGAACCTGGGCTGGCTGCCCAACAGCTACCAGCATTTCGAAGCGTCCGGCAACGTCCGCCAGGTCACCTTGGGCGACGGCAGCCAGGTCGAACTGAACCTGAACACCGAGCTGACCTACAGCAACTACAAGGACGGACGCCATGTCACCCTGAAAAAGGGTGAGGCGTTCTTCGAGGTCACCCATGACCCGAGCCATCCGTTCACCGTGCGCGCCGGCGAAGGCCGGATCCGGGTCACCGGCACCCGGTTCAACGTCTGGATGTACGAAGACCAGGTGAAGGTGAACCTGATCGAAGGTTCGGTGCTGGTCGCCAGCAATGCGCAACTGCCGGGCGACGGCCTGCGCCTGGGGCCTTCGATGCAGGCCCGCTACCGGCATGGCGACTACATGCCGCAGATCAGCCAGACCTACGCCAACGACAGCTCGCTGGCCTGGCGCGGCGGCAAGCTGGTGCTGGACAACCTTTCGCTGCACGAAGCCCTGCCGCAGATCAACCGTTACCTGGACAAGCCGCTGATGCTCGCCGACGCCAGCACCGGTTCGATCCGGGTCGGCGGCATCTACAACGTCAAGGAGCTCGACAGCCTCGTGACGTCCCTGCCCAAGGTGCTGCCGGTCTACCTGACCCGCAACAAGGACGGCAACCCGGTGATCAACTCGTTGCCGCAGCAACCGCCAAAAAGCTGAAGGCCGCGCCCTGTCAAGGGCGCGGCCTTCGTGCCTGTCACCGTGTCGCGGCGCTTACTGCGCCGCCACCTTCCCGGTCTTGTCCGCGGTTTCCCGCACCGTCTGCAGCCGATACTGCGGATCGGCCTTGATCTGCTGTTCGGTGAACGGCAGCACACTCCACTGTTTCTTCGAGAACGCTTCGGTCTGATCCTTCGAATGCTTCGACTCCGGATCGCTGGACAGCGAGAACGCGAGCAGCCCTACGGCATGCGGCCCCTTGTCGTCGAACGTGACGACCTGCAGGTAACTGGTGCCGCTCACCACCTCCAGCCTGCCGTCTTCACGGGGCACGCTCTGGATCGCGTTGTAGATGCCCAGCGTGCCCGGCCCGCCATGGATCGGCGTGTGATGGGCACCGCTGCTGGCCACCTGGACATCGCCCCAGCGGATCTGCGCGGGAAGGCCCATCTTGCTGACCGACTCGGCTGACGCCAGCATCGCATCATGCACGGCCTTGGCCACCGCCGGGCGCTCGACCGCCAGCCCGCGCGGGGTGGTCTGCGCCTGCTTCGGGTCGAACGCAACGCGCCAGATGTCCGGATTCTGCTGCAAGGCCTGCATGATGTTCTGGAAATGCACCAGCCCCAGCCCTGCGTCCAGGTTCGCCCGGCCGTCCCAGGCCTTGAGGCTTGCGCACACCGGTTTCAAGGCCTCGGCCGCGGCATCCGCCGCGCAGGACTTCAGCAGGTCAGGCATGACCTGGCCCGCCAAATAGACCTGGTCGTCCATCACCATGCGCTGAAGGTCCTGCACCGATAGCGTGCCCTTCTTGCCCAGCGAGCCCAGCCGGTCCAGCGCAAAGCGCGAACGCAGGCCCAGCGGCTGGCCTTCCTGGCTGATCAGCGGAGAGAAGCCGGTCAGCGGTTGCGCCGGGTTGGCCAGCCACGCCGAATCGTTGGAGTGCTGGACGAAGTCCTTGCGCAGCAATTGCGGCAACTGGCCAGAGGCGTAGATGCCCTGCTGCGCCGCTTGCGGATCGACATCCCAGGCGCAGTCGCGGCGCGAGCCGTCGAGCACGATCATTTCCAGGCCGGCGCGCGGATCGCTGCACTTGGCCAGCTTGTCGGCACTGACGTTGGGCACCACCGACAGGTTCATGTACAGGGTCTGCCCCTGGTCATCCGCCGCCAGCGTGTTCACCCACGGGATGCCCTGGATCTTGTGCACCGAATCCTGGAAGTCCTTCAGGTTCGCGGCGCGGTTCATCGCCTGCCACTGCGTCAGCACCCGGTCGTTGTCGAGGTTGGCGTCACGCAGGCTGTAGGCGTACTGGCTGTCCCAGTCGAGCTTGCCCGGCCACTGCACGATCGGGCCGAACCGCGAGCTGTAGACATCGCGCGTCACCGGCACGACCTGCCCGTCGGCCTGCTTGACCTGCACGGTCAGGGTCTGTTTGTCCATCGGCACCGATTGGCCGTCGAGCAGGTAGCGGGTCGGATCCTTCGGATCGAGCTGCAGGCGGTAGAGCGTGAAATGCTTGGACGAATCCACGGTGTGGGTCCAGGCCAGGTGCCGGTTGAAACCGATGTTGATCAACGGCAAGCCCGGCAAGGCCGCGCCCATCACATCCAGCTTGCCGGGAATGGTCAGGTGCATCTGATAGAAGCGCATGCCGCCGACCCACGGGAAATGCGGGTTGGCCAGCAGCATGCCGCGACCGTTGAACGAGCGTTCGCTGCCCACCGCCACCGCGTTGCTGCCGCGGTCCAGCGCAAAGCGTTGCATGCGCGCGGCGGCCACTTGGTAGGCCCGCGCATCGCCGTCGATCGCGGCGGCAACCTGTGGCGGTGCGGCGCCGGCCAGCGCTTCGGCAAACTGCCCGATCCCGCCCTCGACCAGCAGGCGGCGCGTGAGCTTCACCAGGTCGTCGGCCGAAATGTCGCGGACCCAATCGCCCTGGCACTGCTGCGGCAGCCCCTGCTGACGGCGCTCGGCCAGGTAGCGGTTGTAGCCGGCGGCATAACCTTCCAAGCGGTCGCGCACCTCGATAGGCTGCGCCTGCCAGAACGCCTGCACCGCCTGCGGCGTGTTGAGCCAGGCGAAAAATAGGTCGCTGACGCGGTTCTGACGCTCCTCGACCGTCATCTGCTCCGGCCCGAAGTAGCGCGAACGCTCGCCGTTGACGGTGACCACCTCGTTGGCCAAAAGACACAGGTTGTCTTGCGCGTAGGCATAGCCGATGCCGAAGCCGAGCCCGCGTTCGTTCTGCGCACTGATGTGCGGCACGCCGAACGCGGTGCGACGGATGTCCGCGCCGGTCTGGTCGGAAGGACTCAACGCATGGGCGGACGGACTCAGTCCGAGAAACATGCCGGCAAGGGCCAGTCCGGTTAATTGCCTGGAAATAATCACGCTCGCTCCTGTTCGAAATGCCGAGGAGCGGACTCGCCTGACCTGCCCGAGCAACGGGAAGCGCCGGAGCCGCTCTGGTAACACCCACGCGTCCACGCGCAATGAGCCTTTCCAGAAGACGAGCCGGACAAAAAAAAATTAAGGCGTCCTACGCCCGCCTCGTCCCGTGATTACGGAGAAACAACGAATCGTCGACAAATTTTCTACATTTTGCCCTTCATGATTTGTCGTGCTGATTCGTCTTGTTACAGAGAGAGCAGCCACATTTTCCTGATCAGGCTCTGAGAAAGGAGTAATCCCATGTACACCCCACCCCTACCAACGGACGGTAGCCAGGCGTCGCAAGGCGCTTCGATGGGCCCCCTCGCGAGCAGTTTCGGTCAGCGCGCCGAGCGTCACGGCAACGAGCGCATCCGCCTGCTGCTCAAGAGCTTCGGCCTGCGCACCAGCCTGATTCGCCTCAAAGTCATCGACGCCCTGCTGGTCGCCGCCGAGAACGACCGCCGTCTGGGCGTGCGCGGCGTGCACAGCCAATTGCTGGACCTGGACATTCCGCTGTCTTTCCTCAGCGTGCGCGAAGTGCTCAAGCGCCTGTGCGCCGAAGGTGTTGTCACCTACAACGCCGACAAGAGCTACAGCCTGCATCCGCAGGCCGCCGCCGTGCTCAACGGCGACTGAGGCCGCTGGCGAACGCCCTCAGGGCTTGACCTTGCGGCGCATCACGCCATTGATCACCACCACGACCACCGCCACCCCGATGGCGATGTACTGGAACATCTTCTCGCTGAGCATGCCGGCGTTCTGCAGCCAGGACAGGCCGAGCATGATCGCCAGCACGGCCAGGGCGATCAGAATCGAATATTTCAAGCGTTGCGACTGGGTCATTGCGGGTTCCTGAATCTTTGAATGTATCCGGTTTGTATCGGTTTGCATGCCATGCGCTTACCGTTCTGCGGGGATGCGAGACAGCAAACGGGGTCTCATGTTACAGCCGATGACGAGTTTTGGCTCGCAGGCGGCGTTAACCATGAGGATTTTCGAAATGCTGCGTCGAATCACCTGGCTGATTCCGGTTCTTGCACTGCTGACCCTCAGCGGCTGCATCATCTTCCCCCACGACGGCTGGCATGGCGGTCACCGTTACTACGCTCCGCAAGGGCCCGGCTATTACTACCATCGTTGAATGCCACGGCTTCTGAGCGCGTTGCGCCTCAATCAAATGTAGCGAGCCGTTAAACACCTAAAGGAATGCCCACGAGGATGTGGGCATTTTCTTAGGGATACAAACTGGAGACACGTCAGCTAGCTAACCAATCAAAGTAGGAAATGTTCTATCAGTAACACGCCGCAAAACGGCACCACATCAAGTCACATCAGCGCCGTGGCAGCCTCCCGGCACCCGCCCCTACTCTTTGCACTCCTCATCGAATGTCGTGGAAGTGCATGCAAAGAACTCTCATCCCCCTTAGTCCGACACAGGCGCTCGGCTTCTGCCTGGCCATCGCCCTGTTCGAATGCCTGACGTACATGGCCAGCGACATGGTCATGCCCGCGATGTCGGCCGTCACCCGCGAGCTGCAAGCCGATACGCGCCATGTCCCGTATGCCTTTCATCTCTACCTGATCGGCGGCGCCTGCCTGCAATGGCTGATCGGCCCGCTGTCCGACCGCTTCGGCCGTCGCCTCGCGCTGCTGACCGGCTGCGCACTGTTCGGCGCGGCCTGTGCGGCTGCGTTGGCCGCACCCAGCATTGAAGCGTTCAACGCCTTGCGCTTTCTGCAAGGCATCGGACTGGGCTTCGTCGTGGCCGTCAGCTATCCGGCGCTGCAGGAAGTGTTCAGGGAGGCCGATGCCGTGCGCCTCATGGCACTGCTGGGCAACGTCGCCTTGCTTTCCCCGCTGCTGGGGCCCCTGCTGGGCAGCCTGCTGCTGGAATGGGTCAGTTGGCGCGGTCTGTTTCTGGGCCTGGGCATCGCCGCCGCCGTCGCCTGGATCGGGCTCTGGCTGTCCATGCCGGAAACGATCGGCGTCCGTCGTCACGACGGCGCCCGACAGTCGCCGGTTCCCTTTTGCTGGCGTCGGACCTGCCGGCGTTACCTTGCCTTGCTGCTCAACCGAAGGTTCCTGGGGGCGTGCCTCGCCCTGGGCCTGATGACGTTGCCGCTGATGGCCTGGATCGGGCTTGCTCCCCTTCTGTTGATCCATGTCTCGGGCCTGTCCACGCGGGAGTACGCGCTGTGGCAGATTCCGGTGTTTTCAGCGGTCATCGGCGGCAACCTGATCCTCGACCGGCTGCTGGCGACCCGCGAGCTGCCCGCCGTGATCCGCCTTTCGCTCTGGCCTTTCTGCCTGGGGCTGCTGATCCTGGCCGGCGCGGCCCTGACCTCGCCCACGGTCGCAGGGCTGATCGGCGGCCTTTCGGTCTATGCCCTCGGGTTGGGCATGAGCAATGCCGCGCTGTACCGCCTGGCGCTGTACTCCAGCGATGACAGCAAAGGGCTGGTATCCGCCGCCGTCGGCATGATTTCAATCGGCGTGATGGGCGGCGGCGGCACCCTCATCGCGGCCATCGGCGGCGGAACCCGCCTGGAGGCCTTCGCACTCTGGGCCGCGCTGGGCGGCTTCCTCAGCCTGCCCCTGCTCCACGCCTTCCTTCGCGGCACGGCCGACGACCGAACTTCCACAGCGACCCCCTAAAGGACAACCCATGTTCGATTTCCCTCACAGCGACGCGCTCTGCGCGTTGACGCTGCCCTATTGCCCGGATTCCGTGCCGCCGGGCCTGTTCGACCGGGCCATGGCCGAAGTCAGCCGGTTCCATGCCCGGCACACGCCCGGCTATGAGCACTGGCTCAAGGCCAACGGCCTGTCGGTCGACGATCTGGATGGCCTCGATGACTGGTCGCGGTTGCCGCCGCTGTTCGCCAACTTCTTCAAGCAGCGGATGCTGCTCAGCCCCACCGGCACCGACGCCCTGGAACTCACCTCATCCGGCACCAGCGGCCAGAAAAGCCGCATGCGCTACGACCGGCGCAGCCTTGGGGCCGCGCAGTTCATGGTCGGCCAGATCTTTCGCCACTACGGCTGGGACACGCCGCACACGCCCTGCAATTACCTGTTGCTGAGCTACGAGCCTCAGGGCCCCATCAGCCTGGGCACCGCCTACACCGATCAGTTCCTGTGCCGCTTCGCCCCCGCCAACCGGGTGGCCTATGCGTTGCGCGCGACCGCCGACGGGCACCGCTTCGACCTGTTCGGCGTCGTCCAGGCGTTGCGGTCGTTCGCCGAGGAAGGTTTGCCGGTGCGGATCTTCGGCTTTCCGGCGTTTCTCTGGCAGGCCCTGCAACACATGAGCGCCAACGGCCTCGCGAACCTGCAACTGCCGGCGGACTCGCTGGCGTTCTTTGGCGGCGGCTGGAAGACCCGGGCCAGCGAAGAGATCCCCAAGCAGCGGTTCTACGGGCGCATCCGACAGCAATTGGGCATCGGCCTTTCCCGCTGCCGCGACGGCTACGGCGCGGTCGAGCACGCCATCCCGTACATCGAATGCGCACGGCACCGCTTTCATGTGCCGGTCTACGCCAAGGCGATCGTGCGCGATCCGGCGGACTTGCGCGTCCTGCCCTACGGCCGTCCGGGCCTGCTGGGCTTCGTCTCTCCCTACATCACATCAAGCCCGGCCCATGCCGTGGTCATGAGCGACCTCGCCACCCTGCACCCCGGCGCCGAATGCGGCTGCGGCCTGAACGGCGACTGGTTCCAACTGCACGGACGCGCCGGCATCGGCGCCGGCCGAAGCTGCGCCATGGCCGCCGCCGAACTGTTGGAGCACCACTGACATGTACCTGATCAACGGACAACTGCGCGACCACTGCACCCTCGGCGATGCGCTCGAAAAACTGCACGCCGAACTGCCTCGACGCCTGGAAACGGCACTGCCGTGCGCCACCGTCATCGCGGCGGCGACCGCTTTCGCCGAACGCCTGCAGGACCCTTCCGTTCTGCCCGTCCTCGATGCCGACCAACGGCAGGCCTTGATCGGTTTCTGCCGACCGCAATCACTGCGCGACAAGGTCGAGCGCGAACTGGGCGAACAGCCGGCCTCCCTGCGCCGCCTCGATTACCGGCAAGCCCGTTTCGAACGCTGGAGCCCGCTGGGCCTGGTGGTTCACATCACCCCCGGCAACGATCCGCTGCTGGCGTTCTGCGCCGTCGTCGAAAGCCTGCTGGCCGGCAACGTCAATTGGCTGCGTCCCAGCAGCGGCGACGGTGGACTGACCGCGCACTTGCTGCAGGCGCTGCTGCAATGCGACGCCGGCGGGCAACTCGATGGCCATGTCGCCGTGCTGCCGGCGACCACGGCGCAGACCCGCGAGCTCTGCCAATGGGCCAACGGCGTTTCGGCCTGGGGCGGTGAAGCGGCGCTGCAGGCGATCCGTCGGCAATTGCCGGCCGGCTGCCGCTGGATCGACTGGGGTCACCGCATCAGCTTCGCCTATCTGACCCCGGACAGCGCTTCGCCGGCAGCACTGGATGCGCTGGCCGACGAGGTCTGCCGCCTGGACCAGCAGGCCTGCTCCAGCCCGCAGTGGCTGCTGGTGGACAGCGACGACCCGACGGTACTGCACCAGATCGGCGCCGCACTGGCCGAGGCGTTCGAACGGCGCGCGCATCGCTGGCCGGCCCTGGAACCGAGCCTCCAGGAAGCGTCGGAAATCACCACCCAGACCGCGATGGCGCGGCTGGGCCAGAGTTTCGCCGGGCAGACCGGCCAGGTCTGGGGCGGCGCGTGCTGGCGGGTGATCTGGACGCATGACCGGCAGTTGGCGCCGTCACCGCTGTTCCGCAGCCTGCGCCTTCACCCGGCGCCCCGCGCGCTTCTGACCGAAACCCTGCTGCCGTGGCGCAACGTGCTGCAAAGCTGCGCATTGCTCTGCCCTGAACGCGAGACGGCCGAACTGTCACGCCGGTTGCTCGCCGCCGGGGTCACCCGCCTTGCGCCGGCCCCGGCCATTCACGACGGCTATCCGGGTGAGCCGCACGACGGGGTCTACGCCCTGCAGCGATTGAGCCGGCGGGTGTCGGTCAGCGTGCCGACCGCCCTGTCGGGCCGCCGCACCACGCTGGATGAGGTGCCCGCCGCACCGGCGCCCGCCGACATGCCGATCCTGACCAAGGACGCCTTCGTCCAGCGACCGGTCAATCCGGCGGCGCAGTTGTTTTTCCGCTCCGGCGGCAGCAGCGGCACCCCGGCGCTCGCCGGATTCAGCCACCGCGACTTCCGCCGGCAGATGCGCGCCACCGCCGACGGCCTGTTTGCGGCCGGCCTTGAGCCTGCCCGCGACCGGGTGATGAACCTGTTCTTCAGCGGCGGGCTGTACGGCGGCTTTTACAGTTTCGCCAAGGCGCTGGAACTGCTCGACGTCACGCACCTGCCCATGGGCGCGCCCGCCGACGACGATTACCGCGAAGTCGCGGAGCTGATCATCCGCCACCGGGTGACGGCGCTGGTCGGGATGCCCAGCACGCTGCATCGCCTGTTCCTCGACGAGCAGGAACGCCTGCGTGCCTACGGCGGCATCGAAAAGGTGTTCGTCGGCGGCGAACACCTGAACGAACAGAGCCGCAGGCTGATGCAAGGCTGCGGCGTCTCGCTGATCCGGTCGGCCATTTACGGCAGCGTCGACGCCGGACCGCTGGGGCACGCCTGCAACGCCACCGCCGACGGGGTGTTTCATCTGATGAGCGATACGCAACAGCTGGAGATCGTCGAATTTGAAGGCGACCGGCCGGTGACCGGCACCGAAACCGGCCGCCTGCTGTTCACGTCGATCGCACGCGAAGGCCAGGACGTGCACCGCTACGACATCGGCGACAGCGGCCGCTGGGTGCCCGGACGGTGCGCCTGCGGACTGGCCACGCCGCGCTTCGAGCTGTTGCAGCGTCACGGCAGGCTCATCCGCATCGGCACCGACTTCATTTCCCTCGACGAGCTGGCGCAGCACCTGCAAACCCCGTTTCAGGTGCTGCTCGACCATGCCGCCGACGGTGTGGAACGCCTGCTGCTGCGCAGCGGGCTTTCGACCGGCGACGCCCGCCGGCGAGCGCTGAACGACGCGACGCTGGCCACATCGGTCAATGCCGGGCTGTTGAGACTGGAAACGGAAATGTGCCCCGCCGACCGGTTCACCCGAAACAGGCACAGCGGCAAGCCGCCCTTACTGATCGATTCGCGTCGCTGATGACCGACGCAACGCTGATCCACCTTGAACTCATTGACGAGGACATCATGCCTACAACTTCAAAGTTGAACGAGCTGGTCACTTTCGCCCGTCGGCATTCACGCTATTACCGACAACACCTTTCAGTCTTGCCGGGGAGGGTCGACTCGCTCGCGGACCTGCCTGTCGTTGATCCTGTCGAGTACTGGCAAGGCAGTCAGGACCTGGACCGATGGCCGGTGCTGACCGGCGAAATGGACGGCACCCTGGTTTTCAGAACGGGCGGCACCACCAGTGCCGGCAAGTTCTCGGTGTTCGCCCGCAGCGAGTGGCAGACGCTGACCCGGGACTTCGGCCGCAGTCTGTCGATGCAGTTGAACCACGGCGACCGCGTGGCCAACCTGTTTTTTGTCGGCGACCTGTATGCCAGTTTCATTTTCGTCCACGACGCCCTGGCGCAGGTCGGAACCGACGTCGTCGAGTACCCGTTCACCGGCGCCGTGGACAGCGCCGCGCTGGCCGAAGCCGTTGTCCGGAACCGGATCAACGTACTGGCCGGCGTGCCCGCCCAACTGCTGACGTTCGCCGCCTGGCTCGATGGCCAGGCGCGCACGCTGGAGGGCGTCTCTGCCCTGCTCTACGGCGGCGAAAGCCTGTTCGCCGGCCAGCGGCAGTTGCTCGCCCGGGTGTTTCCCCAGGCCCGGGTGATCTCCATCGGCTACGCCAGCGTCGACGCCGGACTCATCGGCACCTGCCACCCCGATTGCGCCCCGGACGAACACCGGGCGCCGGACGGGCACAGTGTGCTGGAGATCCTCGATGAAGAGACCGCAGAGGTGATCGACGCCTGCGGCCGCCCCGGCCGCCTGGTGATCACCAACCTCACCCGTCGCCTGATGCCGCTGATCCGCTATCCGGTCGGCGACCGCGCCTGCTGGCGTGAGCCTGCCGGGACGCCGCAGCGCAAGTTCGCGCTGTTGGGCCGCAGCGCCGACAGCCAGCGGGTGCGGGTGGGCATTCTGAGCCTCGACCCGCAGGCCATCGGCGACAGCGTGCGGCACATCACCGACAGCGACGATTGGCAACTGGTCATCGAACAGTGCGAAGGCCTGGACGTCGTGAGCCTCAAATGGGTGCCCCACGCCTCAAAGCCTGACATTGCCGGGGCCGAGCGTTCGTTGCGTCGCGCCATGACCGAGCAGTGCCCCTCGATTGAGCGGTTGACCGCCGACGGCTTGCTGGAGCTGCGCATCTGTCGCTGCACCGTCGGGCAACTGCTTCGCCATCCGCGCTCGGGCAAACAGCGGCGGGTGGTGGATCTGCGCCCGTATGAAAGCCAGCGCAAGGAGGGGCGCTGATGGAGCCGGTCATTCTGCGGCGCTACCGCAGCGACGATTCAGCCGCCGTCACACAGCTGTTTCACGACGTCTATGGCGAGCACTACGTTCAGCCCCAGGTGTATCTGCCCTGCATGATCACCCAGAACCAGATGGACGAGCGCTGGCATTCCCTGCTGGCGGTAAGCGCAGGCCGGGTAGTGGGACACGCGGCGCTGATCCGCGCCAAGGGATCGCCCACCGCCGAACTGGCGTTGAGCGTGGTGCACCCCGATGCCCGGGGCCGGAACATCGCGACGCGGTTGGGTCGGCAACTGCTCGACCATGCCAGCGCGATGGGCTACCGGGGCGTCACGATCAAGCAAGTCACCCGGCACCCCTACACCCAGCGCATGGCCGACACCCTCGGTTTTCACGACACGGCCCTATTCCCGGACTACGTGCCCTCACCGGTCGGCGAGCCTGAACCGGAATCCATCGTCTTCGGCTACCGCGCCCTCGCCGGCCATCGACGCCCCCTATGCGCGCTGCGCTGGCCACCAAGCTGCCAAGGCCTCATGCAGCGACTGAGCGAGGCATTCGGCACGGATCATCAGGAGCAACCATGGGTCGGGCCTGCGGCGCGCTTTCAATTGCGCGGCGACCGCTACGACGGGATGTTCAGGAGACTCGATGCTGCCCTGGCCAAGCAGTTGGTCGCACTGCCGGAGCATTGGCGGATTTCGGTCAGGCTAAGGCTCGGGCAAGACTTCGCCGCGGATCTGCATACCTTGTCGCAGGCCGGGTTCGTGTTTTCCGGCGTGACGCCGGATGAAGGGAGCAACGGCTGGATGGCGCTATTTCACCGGGGCATGCGGCAATCTGCGCTGACGTTGCTCTGCCCCTACATGCAGGGTTTGCAGGACGACCTGCAATTGGCCGCCCGCCAGCGCGACTCGGCCTCCACCATGCGAGCTGCCGGGCATTGATGCGAAAAGGCCCGCCCTTGCCGGGCGGGCCTTCGTCGCTCATCACGCCTTGGCGTTGACGCCCTTGTCGGTCGGAAGGGCGCGTTCGCCGCCCTGTCCGTACGTCTTCAGGTTCTGCAACACATAAATGGCTTTCTTGTATTCCGGAATCAACCCGTTGGCGTACTTGTTGCCCTTGAGGTTGTTGGTCTGGATGGTGTCCAGCTGGGTGGCGAAATACTCCAGGGCGTTGAACTTGGCATCCGGGTCCTTCTGGACGCCGAAGCGGTCGAACTTGTCGCCGGCATTGAGCAAGGTCATCGCGGTGATGTCGGAGATCAGCCCGCGGCTGCGCAGGAACGTGCTCAGGGTGCCCAGTTGCTTGGGCGAAACGTTTTCCGGATCGAATCCCTTGATGTTCTTGTGCAGGCGCTGCCTGTCCATCTCCGCCGTGTTGAGCGCGGTGGGATCGTTGCCCACGAGGGCGAGCATCTGCTTGACCTTGACGCTTTGGGAGACGGGCTTGTTCGATGAACGGGTGTCTCTGACCAACAGGCCTGCCTTGCTTTGCCAGGCGCCGGTATAGCCGACGGTCATGATTGGGCTCCTTGCGGGATGAACATGGAAAGTCCTTGGTGAACGACTTGAACTGGGCGCGAGTATCGGTCGGCAAAGTGATAGCACCAACCGTTTTCTGTCCTTTTTTACAATTCTTGTACATTCTCGACACAAATCGCGGACACCCCGAATCCATTGGCCCAGAGCAGCATAAGCAAGCGGCGGAAGTAGTTTTTTTGCTCTAACGTACGGTCCGGTTAGTTTCTCTGTAACAGTCCGGATACGTCCGTTTGTCGCCGCCCGCCGTTCTGGCACGAAAGTACCTAAAGCTTCACCGGATACCGACGATAGCTAAGGACACCTGCGTGTTTCTTTCGCTGCCCACAATAAGAATCGCCGCTCAAGGACTGGTCTCCATGCCCGCATTCCGCACCATTCAGGCTCGCTACACCTTGTTTCTGGTTCTGTTCATCCTCTTGCTCTCGGTATTGACCGTGGTCGGCATCAGCCAGTTGGTCGCGCCCAAGCTGCGCCAGACCGAAGAGCAAGTGGCGCTCAACCGGATCGCGGAAGTCGCCGAGCAGATCCAGGGCGAACTGAACAAGGTCCAGGCCCAGCAACGCAGCATCACCCAGACCGTTCCCCTGCTCGACAGCGCGGCCATCGACACGGTGTTGCCGGGGCTGGTGGATCAGTACGGCGAACTCAAGGTGTTCGGCGGCGGCATCTGGCCGCTGCCGGGCCTGCGCGAGGCCGGGCGCAACAAGTTCAGCACGTTCTGGCACCGCGACGCCTCGGGCAAGCTGACCGTGAACACCTTCTGGAACAGCGACGCCGCCCCCAACTACTACGACCAGAGCTGGTACAAGGGCGGCATGCAGACCCCGCGCGGACAGTGCGCCTGGGCCGCCGCCTACAAGGACGACGCCAGCGCCGAGCCGCGCACCAACTGCGCCATGGCCATCCAGAAGAACGGCGCGGCCTGGGGCGTGTCGACCATCGACGTGACGCTGGGCTTCTTCAACGACCTGGTGGCGCGCAAGGAAAAGGACCTCGACGCGCAAATGCTGATCGTCGAGGCCGACGGCAAGATCATCAGCAACAGTTCGCGCATCAACGGCCCGATCGTGCTCAAGAACATCAGCGAAGTGGCCTCGCCCTTCGCCAGCCAGGTCAAGGCCGGCCTGCAACAGCGCGATCAGGCGCAACGGACCGAGTTCGACAACAACGGCGTCGCCAGCACCTTCTTCATGCGGCCGATCGAAGGCACCCCGTGGTTCCTCGCCACCGCCCTGCCGACCCGCACCATCACCGCCCAACGCGACGACGTGCTCGGCACGTTGAGCCTTTTGCAGATTCCGCTGGTGATCCTGCTGGTGCTGTGGCAGGTGTACGCCATCCGTCAGCTGATCCAGCGCATGAAAGCCCTCAAGGCCAACATCGACTCCCTGTCCAGCGGCGACGCCGACCTGACCCGGCGCATCACCATCCGCGCCGAGGACGAACTGGGCGCCATCGGCCATTCGGTCAACACGTTCATCGCCTACCTGCAAAACATGATCGGCGAAGTGACCCAGGCCACCGGCGCCATGGCCTCCAGCCTGGACGACCTGCAGCGCACGTCGGCGCACACCAGCCAGATCCTTTTGCGCCACGCCTCGGAAACCGACCAGACCGTCACGGCCATCAATGAAATGAGCTCCACCGCCGAAAGCGTCGCGCAGAACGCCGCCGAGACCGCCTCGTTCACCCGCCGCGCCAACGAGAACGCCGACCGCTCGCGGGTCGTCGTCGGCGAAGCCTCCGGCAGCGTGGTGGCGCTGATCGACGAAGTGGCCAGCGCCACCCGCAAGGTCGAAAGCATGCAACAGGATGCCCACCGCATCACCGAGATCCTCGGGGTGATCGGCGCCATCGCCGGCCAGACCAACCTGCTGGCCCTCAACGCCGCCATCGAGGCGGCCCGCGCCGGCGAGCAGGGCCGCGGCTTCGCGGTGGTGGCCGATGAAGTCCGCGCCCTCGCCGCCCGCACCCAGGCCAGCACTTCGGAAATCAACGAAATGCTGACCCGCCTGACCCAGGGCGTGAGTTCCTCGGTCAGCGCCATGGAAAACACCCAGGCCAGCTGCCAGTCGGCCGCCGACGCCACCTCGCGGGTCAACGCCGGACTGGATGAGATGGCCGGTTCGGTCAGCCACATCAACAGCCTCAGCGCCCAGATCGCCACCGCCGCCGAGCAGCAAAGCGCCGTGACCGAAGAGATCAACCGCAGCATGGTGCAGATCCGGCAAATGGTCGATGAGCTGGTGCAGAGCGGCCAGGCCAGCGAGCTCAACACCCGCCAACTGGCGGAGGCGAATGGCCGGGTGAGCGCGATCATGGGGCGGTTCAAGGTGCGGTGACCCGCATCGCGCGCGGCCTGGCTGTTGTGGCTGTTGTGGCTGTTGTGGCTGTTGTGGCTGTTGTGGCTGTTGT
>NZ_JBIVHR010000064.1:0-27537 GCF_044749305.1 Pseudomonas sp. NPDC089534
CCTTCGAGAAACTCGAACAGCAGCCAGCCGCCCTCGCCGTCCTTCAGGCCGTCGGGTGTTTGCCCGCCTGACCGTGGAAGAGAACCTGTCCATGGGCGGATTCTTCACCGACAAGGGCGATTATCAGGAACAGATGGACAAGGTCCTCGGACTTTTCCCGCGCCTGAAAGAGCGTTTCACCCAACGCGGCGGCACCATGTCCGGCGGCGAACAGCAAATGCTCGCCATCGGCCGCGCGCTGATGAGCAAGCCCAAGCTGCTGCTGCTCGACGAGCCGTCGCTGGGCCTGGCGCCGATCATCATCCAGCAGATCTTCGACATCATCGAACAGCTGCGCAAGGACGGGGTGACGGTGTTCCTGGTCGAGCAGAACGCCAACCAGGCGCTGAAGATCGCCGACCGCGCCTACGTGCTGGAGAACGGCCGGGTGGTGATGCAGGGCACCGGCGAAGCGCTGCTGACCGATCCTAAGGTGCGCGAGGCGTACTTGGGGGGTTAAGCGGTTGCGGTGAACGGAAAACGGCCCTTCGGGGCCGTTTTTTTGTGTCTGTCACTTGCCGTGAGAAGCCAGGAAGTCAATGACGTCCTGCACGGTCTTCATGCGCTCCGCTGCGTCGTCCGTGATTTCCAGCTCGAACTCCTCCTCGAAGGCCATGACCAGTTCCACGAGATCCAGCGAGTCTGCTCCCAGGTCATCGATAAAATTGGAATCGGGTTTGACCTCGACTTCATAACCCAAATGGTCTTCGACAATCTTCTTCACCCGCGCTTCGATACCGCTCATACCCACCTCCTCATTCCTTGTGAGCCATGCGCCGCAAAGCTAGTGCTTGAGCTTCGAGCCAAGGCTTTCGTTGGGAGAACGAGCGCCCACCGCCTGCACCAGGTCGCTGACCGCGTGCAGCATACCGATGTCCTCCAGGTTTGCCTTGCCGTTCAGGATCCGCCGCAGGCAGGAGTACACCTGCAACTCGCCGAACGCAGCGCCATCGTGCGTCACCCGCTCGTCCAGAATGATGTTGGCCTTTTCATCGATTCTGGCCTGCACAAATTTCTTCAGTTCAGCCTTGGTCATGATTGCGCTCCTTTGTGAGCCGTGCGCTCGACCTTGAATCTACTGAGCCGGTTGAATTTCGCCCACTGTCAGAAATTACAGGTGCCTAGACCCGTTCACGATGAGCGTCCGACGCTTATGCCCTGGCGCTCTATGCCCCGATCCCACAGGAAAAACCGGCGCATCGAAGATTTTCGAAAAAAATTCGGGATCGCGTGTAACGCATCGCGAAGTCGTTTCTCTAGTGGGGCAAGCAAGCGCACTTCGCTTGCAGAACCCAAACCCAACCGGAGAAACACCATGACCGCTACCACCCGCACCCTGTCCGCCACCGCCCTCGTCCTGGCCCTCGGTTCCGCCCTGAGCCTGGCTGCCGTCTCCACCGCCCACGCCGCCGACGACAACATGGAGAAATGCTTCGGCGTGGCCATGAAGGGCAAGAACAACTGCGCAGCAGGCCCCGGCACCACCTGCGCCGGCACCGCAAAAATGGACTACCAGCCCAACGCCTGGAAACTGGTGCCGAAGGGCACCTGCACCACCACCGAAAGCAAGACCTCGCCGACCGGCTTCGGCCAGCTCGAAGCGTTCAAGGCCAAGGCCTGATCCGAAGGCTGCCCGAGCGTCGATCATGATCACATCCTGCGACCATGCCCTCCCCCGCACTCGGGCAGCCCTCACCGGGCTCCCGGCCCGTGCCGGGCTGGGGCTCAAGACCGAGCACTTCACGCAAGTGCTCGACACCCGCCCGGACATCGGCTTCTTCGAAGTCCACGCCGAAAACTACATGGTGGCCGGCGGCCCGTTCCATCACTTCCTGGGGCTGATCCGCGAACGCCATCCGCTGTCGCTGCACGGCGTCGGCCTGTCTATCGGCGCTGAAGGGCCGCTGGACGGCCAGCACCTCAAACGCCTTGCCGCACTGATTGAGCGCTATCAGCCCCATGCCTTTTCCGAACACCTGGCCTGGTCGAGCCACGGCCCGGTGTTCCTCAACGACCTGCTGCCCCTGGCCTACGACACGCCGACGCTGAACCGCGTCTGCGACCACATCGACCAGGTGCAGAACGCCCTCAAACGGCCGATGCTGCTGGAGAACCCCGCCACCTACCTGGCGTTCGAGCGCTCGACCTTCGACGAGGCGGACTTCATCCATGACGTCATCCGGCGCAGCGGCTGCGGCCTGCTGCTGGACGTCAACAACGTCTACGTTTCCTGCATCAATCATCAGCGCGATCCGCTGGCCTACCTCGGGGCGCTGCCGCTGCACGCGGTCGGCGAGATCCATCTGGCCGGTTTCGCCGAAGATGCCGACAGCCTCGGCGACCGCCTGCTGATCGACGACCATGGCGCCCCCGTCGACCAGGCAGTCTGGGCCCTGTACCGGCAAGCGCTGCAACGCACAGGCCCGGTGGCGACCCTCATCGAACGGGACAATCACGTCCCTGCCTTCAGCGTTTTGATGGCCGAGGCGCGCCAGGCCGATGAGATGCTGCACAGCGCAGGAGGCCGCCCGTGAGCGATCAAGCCGCTTTCAGCGCAGCCCTGCTCGATATCCGCCTGCCCTGCCCCGAAGGCCTGTGCAGCGCCAACGGCGCCGATCCGGCGAGCCGTTTCGCGGTGTACCGCAACAACGTGCAGAGCTCGTTGATCAATGCCCTGGCCGACAGCTACCCGGTGGTGGCCGAGCTGGTCGGCGACGATTTCTTCCGGGCCATGGCCGCGCTGTTCCTGCAGGATCAACCGCCCCGCAGCCCGGTCATGAGCCGGTACGGCGAAGGCCTGGCGGGTTTCATCGATAGCTTCGAACCCGCCGCCGGCGTGCCTTATCTGGCCGACGTCGCCCGCCTGGAACGCTTGCGCACCGAGGCCTATCACGCCGCCGACGCGCCGGCGCTGCCCCATGAACGAATCGCCGACGCCTTCGCCGATCCCGGCACCGTCAACGACCTGCGCATCGGCCTGCATCCTTCGCTGCACCTGCTCGACTCGGCCTTCGCCGTGGTCGACATCTGGGCCGCTCACCAGCAGGACGCGACGCTGGCCGGGATCGACCTGGCGTGTGCGCAGCACGCGCTGATCCTGCGCCACGGCCTCGACGTCGAGGTGTTCGCCCTCGAACCCGGCGCAAGCCGTTTCATTCGCCGCCTGCGCGACGGCCAACCGCTGGGGCAGGCCCTTGAAGAGCTCCCGGCCTTCGACCTCAGCCAGACCCTGGCCCTGCTGATCAGCCGAAACGCCATCCTCCACTTGAACCCCAAGGTGTCGCCATGAGCCACTTGATCGCCCGCGCCATCGCGCTGCTGGAAAAGATCCCCCACAGCCTGATCGCCTTCATCGCCCGTTTTTCCATTGCCGCGGTGTTCTGGAAATCCGGCCAGACCAAGGTCGAAGGCCTGGCCATCGACCTGATCGACGGCACCTTCGAACCCGGCTGGCCGCACTTGGCGGACTCGACGGTGCCGCTGTTCCAGAGCGAATACCACGTGCCGCTGCTGTCGCCGGAGCTCGCCGCGCACCTGGCGGCGTTCGCCGAGCATTTTTTCCCGGTGCTGATCCTGATCGGCCTCGCCACGCGGTTTTCGGCGCTGGCGCTGCTGGGCATGACCCTGACCATTCAGCTGTTCGTGTACCCGGACGCGTACCCGACCCACGGCACCTGGGCGGCGCTGTTGCTGTACTTGATGGCGACGGGGCCCGGCAGGTTATCGGTCGATCACCTGATCGCCCGGCTGAACACATAACTGCTCGCTCCTACAGGGATGGCGACCTGGCCGCTAAAGCCTGTCCAGCGCCTCGCCGCTGCGCTTGAACCAGCCGATCAGGTAATCCGCCAGCACCTGGGTGCGCTTGGGCAAACCGCCCTGATACGGATGCACCAGGTACATCGGCATGCGCCGGGTCTGGAAATCCCGCAGGAGCCATCTCAAGCGGCCGTCAGCCAATTCCGTCGGCAACAGGTACGACGGCAGCCGGGCGATGCCGGCGCCGGCCAGCGCCGCTTTCTTCAGCAAGTTGTAGTGGTTGCTGGCGAACGGCCCGGACACCTTCACCCGCAGCAGTTCGTGCCGCTGGTGGTACAGCCACTCCTCGCGGCCGCTGTAGTGGCTGTTGAGCAGGCAACGGTGCTCGGCCAGCGCCTGCGGGGTCGCCGGCTCGCCGTAGCGCTCCAGGTAGGCCGGGCTGGCGCAGGTCATTTCCTGCCAGGCCAGCAAGGGCCTGGCCACCAGCCGCTCGTCGTTGGCCACATCGGTGCGCACGGCCAGGTCAAAGCTGTCCCGGGCCAAGTCGCGGAAGTTGTTGTTCAGCTCCAGTTCGATCTGCACGTCGGGGTACTTCTGCGAGAACTCCAGCAGCAGGCCGTCGAAGAAGGTTTCCCCCAGCGACACCGGCACCGTCATGCGCACGGGGCCGGCCATGTCGTCCTTCAGCCGCGCCAGCGCCTGACGCGCACGCTCCGCCTGGGCCACCAGCGCCTGGGCCTGCGGCAACAGCGCCGCGCCCGCCGCCGTCAGGCTCAGGCGCCGGGTCGTGCGTTGCAGCAGAACCACGGAAAACTGCGCCTCCAACTGACTGATGCGCTTGGACAACTGCCCCTTGCTGCAGCCCAGCCGCTGCGCCGCCAGGGTGAAACTGCCGGCCTCGATCAACACGGCGAACGCCGCCAGGTCATCCATTTCGCTCATGGATTGTTTCCAACTGAAAACCAAAGATTGCCCATTAGTGCGCTTATCTGCGGAAAAAACCACTCTAGACTCAAGGCTCGTTCAATCACTTGAGGCAACCCAGCATGAAAATCCTGTTGATCGGCGCCGGCGGCACCATCGGTTCGGCCGTGGACAAAGAACTGTCGCAACGCCACGACATCATTCGCATCGGTCGCAGCAGCGGCGACTTTCAGGTGGATATCAGCGACAGCGCATCGATCCGCAAGCTGTTCGAACAGACCGGCAAGTTCGACGCGCTGGTGTGCGCAGCGGGCAACGTCACCTTCGCCCCGCTCAACGAAATGAGTGAGGACAGCTTTGCGCTGGGCCTGAAAGACAAGCTGATGGGCCAGGTCAACCTGCTGCTGATCGGCCGCGAGTTCGCCAACGACGGCGCGTCGTTCACCTTCACCTCCGGCGTGCTCAGCCACGACCCGATCCGCACCGGCGCTTCGGCGGCGCTGGTCAACGGCGCCCTCGACAGTTTCGTGCGCGCCGCCGCCATCGAACTGCCGCGCGGCCTGCGGGTGAACTCGGTGAGCCCGACCGTGCTGGTGGAAGCCATGGGCAGCTACGCCCCGTACTTCCGGGGCTACAAGCCGGTTCCTGCGGTCGATGTGGCATTGGCCTACGCCAAAAGCGTTGAAGGCCTGCAGACCGGCCAGACCTTTCACGTGAACTGAGTCAACCGCCGGGGCGAGGCGCGTCCAGGCCGTCCTTGATGCGCCCGCCGCTGCCCTGGCGCAGCCAGCGTTGCAGCGGCCGTTCAAACGCACGGTGACAAAGCAGGCTGGCGCCGATCAGCACGGCGAGGAACAGCAGCAGGCTCCACGGCTGATAAAAGACGTCCCGGCTGTGCAGGAACTTGTCCGCCAGCAACGCTGCGACGATCTGCAAGGGGAAGTGGAGCAAGTACGTTGCATAGCTGATGTCGCCTAACCAGGACAGGCGCCGCGCAATCGGCGCAAGCCAGGCGTGGCAAGCCGCCACGGCGGCAACGGTCAGCGGAAACAGCAGGACGAACCTGATCAGCGGCGCCTGCGGGCTTTCGCCGTCGAGCGCCGCCCAGCCCGCCACGCACGCCAGCGCCAATGCGGCACCGGTCATGCGCGCGGAAAACCTGCGCAGCAACCAGGCCACCGCCCAGTAGCCCAGGCCGCCGGCGAAAAAGCCGAAGCCTCCCAAAACGATCTTGTACTGGGCCGGATAGACCCACACGCAGACCAGCACGATCAACGCACTGATCGACAGCGGTGCCGGAGTGTGACGCCATACCAGAAAAAAGGCCGCGTACAGCAAGACCTCCACAGAGACCGACCAGGCCGGGGCATTGAACGACCAGCCCTGCTCCAGCCCCCATGCCGGCGCCAGAAACACGTTCAGGATGGCGTGATAGGCGTCGTTGTTCGGGTAGACGAACGCCTGGCCGGTGTGGCCGGCATAGATTTTCTGCAGGATCAGCACCAACAGGAACGTGGCCAGGTGCAAGGGGTAGATCCGGCTGAACCGTTCGACGAAGAAGCGCTTTGCGCTCAGCCGCCTCTGCGCCAGCGCTTGGGAAAACAGCCAGAAGAACACAAAGCCGGACAGGCTGAAGAACAGCGACACGGCATCGCCGCCATGACGGTAGAACAGCGCAAAGACGCTGTAGAGCGGTTGTTCCTCCCGCACCAGCGGGCCTGGAACCGCCCCCTGGAAGAAAAAGTGCTGCCAGTGCCAGAACACCACGGCCAGTGCCGCGATGCCCCGCAGGGCGTCGAGCGCGTACAGCCGTTCAGGAAACACCGAAGGGTTTTGCCGCATGCGTGAAGGATCCGCTCCTGAACAGGTGCGCCACTATGCGGCGGCCCTGCGCCCAACTCAATAGCGGGCCGCTGCCGGCACACAAGCCTTGTGATCGAAGGCCTGTCTCAGTAACGTGGCGGCACCTGTCCGGAGAGCCGAAGATGCCTGTCGCCCGTTCCTTGCTGCTTGTTGCCCTGTTGCCGTTGTTTGCCGCCTGCCAGATGTTCGACCTCCCGCGCGAAAGCGCGTCGCACGTCGGCCAGACGCGGATGCAGGGGCAGCTGACCGCCGCCGACGGCAAGCTGGTGTTCGAGTCCTGCCAGGACCGTCGCCGGTACGAGGTCAACGACATCGGCGGCACCAGCATTCTTCAGGAAGCGGCGACCCTCGCCGACGAGCAGGGCAAACTGTTCGCCGACGTCCGCGGCAAGATCGCCGGCGACCGCCTCGACCTGACCCGCCTCTACCGCGTCGAGCGCTCGGGCACGGCGTGCGACGACCCGAACTTCAAGCTGCTGATCCTGCGTGCCGCAGGCCATGACCCGGCGTGGAGCGTCAAGGTCAGCGGCAAAGGCATGGCCATCGACCGCGAAGGCCAGCCGCCGCTGGCCGTGCCTTACGTCGAGGAGCAACTGGGCGATGGCCGCTTCAACCTCAGCAGCGAGGCCGACAACCGCCGGATCGAGCTGTGGGTGGCGCCGCAGCGCTGCGTCGACGCCCGCACCGGCAGCGTGCAGCCCATGAGCGCCGAGTTGCGCATCGACGGCAAGGCCGAGCGCGGCTGCGCGTATTTCGGCGGATCCCGCGACGACTGATCGTTTAACCTCACGGGATCCGGCCGATGCGGCGTATAATCGCCGCCTTCAAACGCCCTGGCGCAGTTGTGCGCCCCGCGAACCGGATCCTGCCATGTTACGAATCACCGAACTCAAGCTGCCGCTCGACCATCCCGACGAAGACCTGCGCACCGCCATCGTGCAGCGCCTGGGGGTCGCCAGCGATGACCTGCTCGACTTCACCCTGTTCAAGCGCAGCTACGATGCGCGCAAGAAATCCTCCGAACTGAGCTTCATCTACACCATCGACCTCAACGTGCGCGACGAGGCCAAGGTATTGGCGCGCTTCGCCGATGACCGCAACGTCAACGAAGCCCCGGACGTCAGCTACAAGTTCGTCGGCCAGGCGCCGGCCGACCTGGGCGAGCGGCCGATCGTGGTCGGCTTCGGCCCCTGCGGCATCTTCGCCGGCCTGCTGCTGGCGCAGATGGGCTTCAAGCCGATCATCCTCGAACGCGGCACCGAAGTGCGCCAGCGCACCAAGGACACCTGGGGCCTGTGGCGCAAGAGCGTGCTCAACCCCGAGTCCAACGTGCAGTTCGGCGAAGGCGGCGCGGGCACGTTCTCCGACGGCAAGCTGTACAGCCAGATCAAGGATCCGAAGTTCCTCGGCCGCAAGGTGCTGCACGAATTCGTCAAGGCCGGCGCGCCGGAAGAGATCCTCTACGTCAGCAAGCCGCACATCGGCACCTTCCGCCTGACCGGCATGGTCGAGACCATGCGTGAAGAGATCCGTGCCCTGGGCGGCGAAGTGCGCTTCCAGCAACGCGTCACCGACGTGCTGATCGAAGACGGCCAACTGGTCGGCGTCGAGCTGGCCAGCGGCGAAATCCTGCATTCGAAACACGTGATCCTGGCCCTGGGCCACAGCGCCCGCGACACCTTCCGCATGCTCCACAGCCGTGGCGTGTTCATGGAAGCCAAGCCGTTCTCGGTGGGCTTCCGCATCGAGCACCCGCAGTCGCTGATCGACCGCGCGCGGCTGGGCAAGTACGCCGGCCACCCGAAACTCGGCGCCGCCGACTACAAGCTGGTGCACCACGCCAAGAACGGCCGTTCGGTCTACAGCTTCTGCATGTGCCCGGGCGGCACCGTGGTGGCGGCGACCTCCGAGCCGAACCGGGTGGTCACCAACGGCATGAGCCAATACTCGCGCAACGAGCGCAACGCCAACTCCGGCATCGTCGTCGGCATCACCCCGGAAGTCGACTATCCGGGCGGCCCGCTGGCGGGGATCGAACTGCAGGAGCGTCTGGAGTCCCACGCCTTCATCCTCGGCGGCAGCGACTACAAGGCCCCGGCGCAACTGGTCGGCGACTTCATCGCCGGCAAGCCGTCCACCGAACTGGGCGAAGTGGAGCCTTCCTACAAACCGGGCATTTCGCTGGGCGACCTGGCCCTGGCGCTGCCGGACTTCGCCATCGAGGCGATCCGCGAAGCCCTGCCGGCGTTCGAGAAGCAGATCCGCGGCTACTCGCTGCACGACGCGGTGCTGACCGGGATCGAGACCCGCACCTCGTCGCCGCTGCGCATCACCCGCAACGAGTCGCTGCAGAGCCTGAACGTGAAAGGCCTGTTCCCGGCCGGCGAAGGCGCGGGCTATGCGGGCGGGATCCTGTCGGCGGGCGTCGACGGCATCCGCATCGCCGAAGCCGTGGCGCGCGACATCCTGGGCCTGGAGGCCTGACACAGCCACCGCGAAACCTGTGGGGGCGAGGCTGCTCGCTCCCACATTGCTTGGTGCGGCTGCCTCAGATGTTGGCGCGCAGCACCGAATCCGGCAGCGCCTCGCCGCGCTCGGCGGTCGCCGCCACCGCCGCCATCAGCCCGTCCAGCTCATACCCCTGGGCCTTGAGCCAGGCCTGATCGTAATAGGTGTCGGCATAACGCTCGCCGCCGTCGCACAGGATCGCCACGATCGACCCCGTCTCCCCCGCCGCCTTCATCTGCTGGGCCGCCATCAGCGCGCCGATCAGGTTGGTGCCGCTCGAACCGCCCACATGCCGTCCCAGACGCTTGGCCAGGTAATGCATGGCCGCCAGCGACAGGGCGTCCGGCACCTTGACCATCGCATCGATCACCTTGGGCAGGAACGACGCCTCGACCCGTGGCCGGCCGATGCCCTCGATCCGCGAACCGTGGCTCAGGCGCAGGCTCGCGTCACCGGTCCGGTAGAAATCGAAGAACACCGAACGCTCGGCATCGGCGCACAGCACGCGGGTGCAATGCTGGCGGTAGCGCACGTAACGGCCCAGGGTCGCGGTGGTGCCGCCGGTGCCGGGGCTGGAGATCAGCCAGGCCGGCGTCGGATGCTGCTCGTAGCGCATCTGCTGGAAGATCGATTCGGCGATGTTGTTGTTCGCCCGCCAGTCGGTGGCGCGCTCGGCGTAGGTGAACTGATCGATGAAGTGGCCGTCGTGCTCCCGGGCCAGGCGCTCCGACTCGGCGTAGATCTGCGTCGGATCGTCCACCAGATGGCTCTGGCCGCCGTAGAAGGCGATCTGGGCGATCTTCTCCTTCGACGTGGTCGCCGGCATCACCGCAATGAACGGCAGGCCCAGCATGCGGGCGAAATACGCCTCCGAAATGGCCGTCGAACCGCTGGACGCCTCGATCACCGGTGCGCCGGGCTTCAGCCAGCCGTTACACAACGCGTAGAGAAACAGCGAACGGGCCAGGCGGTGCTTGAGGCTGCCGGTGGGGTGGCTCGACTCGTCCTTGAAATACAGCTCGATGCCCGCAAAGCCCGGCAGCGGCAAGGGGATCAGGTGGGTGTCGGCACTGCGCTGGAAGTCCGCTTCGATGATCCGGATGGCTTCGCGGGCCCACTGTCGGTTGTCGCTCATGGCTGTCGTTCTCGTTGAATCGGGCAGGAATCGCCTTCGCAGGCTCAGTCAGCAAGCTTAGGAAAAATCCCTCACGATCAACAGATACAGCTGACCGCCAATACCTTTGGCAACTGCTAGGCTCACGCCGCATCCGCATCCCGCTCTGTAACGACATATAACAAAAAAGAATATAACTTTTGTTTTAACAACTAACAGTACGGGTTAGGGTGTCCCACCTTTTTGACGAATCCGATGGAGAGCGACCTTGCCTCTGCGTAGCACTTTCACGCGTTTCTTTCAGTTGGAAGCTGCCAGCGGTCTGTTACTGATCGCCGCAGCCGTCCTGGCCCTGATCATCAACAACTCGCCGCTGTCGTGGCTGTACGCCGGCCTGCTCGACACGCCGGTGGTGGCGCAGGTCGGTGCGCTGAAGATCGCCAAACCCCTGCTCCTGTGGATCAACGACGGCCTGATGGCGCTGTTCTTCCTGCTGATCGGCCTGGAAGTGAAGCGCGAAGTGCTCGACGGCCAGCTGTCGAAACCTTCGCAGATCGTCCTGCCCGGCGCGGCGGCCATCGGCGGCATGGTGGTGCCGGCGCTGATCTACTGGTTCCTCAACCGCGACAACCCGGCCGCCCTCGGCGGCTGGGCGATCCCGACCGCCACCGACATCGCCTTCGCCCTCGGCGTGCTGGCCCTGCTGGGCAAGCGGGTGCCGGTGTCGCTGAAGCTGTTTTTGATGACCCTGGCGATCATCGACGACCTGGGCGCCATCGTGATCATCGCGATCTTCTACTCCGGCGCGCTGTCGACCCTGTCGCTGGCCCTGGCGGCCGCGTGCATCGCGGCGCTGGTGGCGATGAACCGGCTCGGCGTGGTCAAGCTGGGGCCGTACATGATCGTCGGGCTGATCCTGTGGGTGTGCGTGCTGAAGAGCGGCGTCCATGCGACGCTGGCCGGCGTGACCCTGGCCTTCTGCATCCCGCTGCGCACCAAAAACGCCGAACCGTCGCCGCTGCTGAGCCTCGAACACGCCCTGCATCCCTGGGTGGCCTACGGCATCCTGCCGCTGTTCGCCTTCGCCAACGCCGGCCTGTCCCTGAGCGGCGTCACCGTCGAAAGCTTCACCCACCACGTGCCGATGGGCATCGCGGTCGGCCTGCTGCTGGGCAAGACCGTCGGCGTGTTCGGCCTGACCTGGCTGGCGGTCAAGACCGGCCTCGCCGCCCTGCCCCAGGGCGCCAACTGGGGCCAGGTGCTCGGCGTGGCGATCCTCTGCGGCATCGGCTTCACCATGAGCCTGTTCGTCGGCTCCCTGGCCTTCGTGCCGGGCGCCAGCGACTACGTCGGCATGGACCGGATGGGCATCCTGACCGGCTCGATCCTCGCGGCGCTGATCGGCTATGCCGTGACGGCGGCGGCGAGCACAAGGGTCTCGCCATGAGTTAAACAAACCATGTGCCCAACGGTGGTCTCTTGAAACATTTCAGGAGGCCCCATACGAACTCAGGCCGTTTTCACTGGCTGCCTTCCCGCTTAGCTTAAGCCTTGCAAGTGTGCTATATCTTCCGATAACAGCATCCTGCGCCGCCAGAACAGTGTTCGGAGTCCCCATGTCACGCAAAGCAGAAAAACGTCCGATGACGGACAACCAGATTGATGTTCAGGAGTCCCGCATTCCGGATATCGCGCTGAAGGCTTTCAACAATGCCTACAGAATGGCCGTTGCCACAGGTGCTGCGGTGCTCGTTGCCAAAGAAGGTCAACTGTTTGAAGTGACAGGAGAAACGTCCACCCTCCTGAGATCAATTGACAACTATGGCAGTTTGAAACGGGGCACTCGCCTGCAAATCAGTAATAAATCATCAAAACAGGATATTTCTTGAGTACACCAAGGATACGTATATTCGCTGGACCAAATGGCTCAGGAAAAAGCACATTCAACCGACTGGTACCTGCCCATCTACTGGGAAACTATATAAACCCTGACGACATAGAAAGGGGGATAAGAGATACCGGCTATTTTGACTTCACTGCCTACCATATCGAAGCTCACAAAAACGATATTTTCGATTTTTTTCGAACACACCCCCTTCTACAAGAAGCTCCTGAGTCTCTTGCAAAGCTGAACAAGATAAAGATTGAAGGTGACAGACTCAGCTTCTCCGAAGCTCAGATTGACTCCTATGTTGCCTCTGCGCTTTCCGACTTCATACGTAGATCGCTGATCAAAGAACGCATTAGCTTTACCTTTGAAACGGTCATGTCCTCGCCCGACAAAGTCAATTTACTTTCCGAAGCACAGCAATCTGGCTACAGAGTCTATGTCTATTACGTTGCTACCGCAGATCCGGAAATCAATGTCGCCAGAGTAGCGTATCGTGTCACTCAAGGCGGGCACAGTGTCCCTGCGGAAAAAATAAGAAAACGCTACTGGAGATCTCTAGGTCTTTTGTCCCAGGCGATATTGACTTCAAACCGAGCCTATATTTTCGACAACTCCGACGAAGGTAGTGAGCGATTGACACAGATTGCGGAGATCACAGACGGTGAGCTGATCGAGATCAAATCAGATATCCAGCCCCCTTGGTTTAAATCGTTTGTCCTCGACAAACTGCTGTGACCTTTGAATGGGATGGCCTTTCCAGGATTTTTTACACAAATCACCACCCCCATAACCGACTCGATATCAAAAAGCCGATGAAAAGCTGTATCTCAATACAAAGCGAACCATTCACACGTCTTTAGATACACGTCCTACAGCCAATGGTGCGCACCAAATTACTTGCCGATACTCAAAACTAAATCACACGATCGAAGCCTACGACAAGAAAACCGAGCTTCTTGTCTTTGAAGTAAAAATTCCAGACGGAAATATTGAACAGTTAAGAAAGATCATGAACTGGACCAAACCAGAAGATGAAATTTATGGCTACGACCTCGACAGGCAGAAAATAACCGAAATGGAAAATCTAATAGGAACCGAGTTTTTCGATCCACAATACGACTTTCAAATAGGTTGTTATGGAAGTAATTAGACAGGATTTAAATAAAAAACCCCGACCAGTCACCCGGTCGGGGTTTTCTTCAACTGCAATCCGCTTAGTGCGAAACGCGGCTCGTGCCACCCACGGTGGAGATGCGCACGCGCTCACCCACGCGGAACACTTCATTCTCCTGAACCTGCTGCACATAGGCGCGCATGCTGCCGTCGTCTTCGCGCACGGTGATTTCCACGCCTTGGGTGCGGGTCAGGCCCTCTTCGGTGGCCGAGCCGATCAGGCCGCCGGCCACGGCGCCGATGACCGCCGCCACGATGCTGCCCTTGCCGCCGCCGATGGCGCTGCCGCCGACGCCGCCCACCGCTGCACCGGCGAGGCCGCCGATCGGGGTCTTGGTGCCTTCGATCTTCACCGGACGCAGGGATTCGATGGTGCCCATGCGAATCGTCTGCACGCGACGCGCTTCGTCACGGGAGTAGGAGTCGCCGGTCAGGCTCGATTGGCAACCGGTGAGCAACATCGCCATCGTGGAAAAGGAAGCAACCAGCAGAACGGACTTACGCATAGGATCAACTCCAAAGGACAGGTATTCATTAAACTCCGCAGCTTGACGCCTGTCACGGCGCCGCCCGGATAAAGTTGGTTTCATTCAGGCCCGGTACAGGCGCCTCAAACGATTCACCCACAGTAGCGCCAAATTCGAAAAACTGCGCCGCAGCCCCAAGGATTTTCATGGATTACTTCATCATCGTCGCCACAACCGTTGCCGGTCTGTACTTCCATGGGTGGCTGTACGTGCGAATCAAACGCTGGATGGATCGCGATCTGGCATTGTCGCTGGCCGGCAAGGACGAAAGCAAACGCGCCTTCATGCTTGAACGCTTGGCACAGGCCCACAAACAGAAGATCAAGCGTCGGGATCTGCCGCAGTGGCTCAAGGCCGCTGCGGCAGAGTATCCCGAGCGGTAGACTGCCTACGGCGCCAGACGTTCCAGAATCCAGCCGGCGCCCTGCACGCGGTAGTTGAGGCGATCGTGCAGACGGCTCGGACGGCCCTGCCAGAACTCGATGCGCTCGGGAAGCAGACGGTAACCGCCCCAGTGCTCAGGGCAGTCCGGCTGGGTGTCGCTGAAGCGCTGCTCGGTGGCCTTGAGCAGATCCTCCAGTTCCCCCCGCCCGTCGATCACCCGGCTCTGCGGCGACGCCCAGGCGCCCAGGCGGCTGCCCAGCGGCCGCACCTGATAATACGCGTCGGACTCGGCCGGCGTGACCTTGACCACCCGGCCTTCGATCCGCACCTGGCGCTCCAGGGTCGGCCAGAAGAACGTCATGGCGGCGAACGGGTTCGCCGCCAGGTGCTGCCCCTTGGCGCTGTCGTAGTTGGTGAAGAAGGTGAAGCCCTGCTCGTCCAGGCCCTTGAGCAGCAGAATGCGGCAATGCGGACGGCCGTCCGCATCGACCGTCGCCAGGGTCATGGCGTTGGCCTCCACCGGCGCCTGTTCGGTCTTCACCGCGTCGGCGAACCATTGGTGAAACAACGCGAACGGCTCGGCCGGGGCTTGCGCCTCGGTCAGGCCGTCACGGGTGTAATCACGACGCATATCTGCCAGAGCCTGGGTCATGGCGCATTCCTTTTCGTTAACGGATCACTTCTTTGAAGTATCGGCCGCGGCGACTTTCTTGTCGGCCGTGGCGGCTTTGGCCGGTGCGGTCTTCTTCACCGGGGTTTTCTTGGCCGGAGCCTTGGCGGCGGCTTTCTTGGCCGGGGCCTTTTTGGTGGCCGGCACGGCGGCTTTCTTGGCGGCCGGGGCCGGGGTCACGGGCTTGGCGGCGGGCTTGACGTCTTGCGCGGCGACCATGGTCACCGGTTTCGGCGCCGGCATGTTGTACTTGCTCAGCAGCGCGACCATGGTGTTCTGCGGGGTCACCAGCAGTTCGACGCGACGGTTCAGGGCACGGCCTTCGGCGCTGTCGTTGGCCGCGCGCGGCGCTTCGGAACCCATGCCGCGCAGCATCAGGCGGTCACGCTGCAGGCCGCTGAGGCGGAAGATCGCCGCCACGGCCTGGGCGCGTTCCTGGCTCAGCTTGATGTTGGCCGGGGCGGCACCGGTGGTGTCGCTGTGGCCGAGCACCAGCACGGCGGTCTTAGGGTCGGCTTCGAGGATCTTCGCCACGCGGGTGAACGGGCCGAGGGTGACCGGCAACAGCATCGCCGGGCGGTCCGGGTTGAACGAGCCTTCCACGGGCGCCGTCACCACCAGCACGTTTTCGCGGCGCTCCAGCTGCAGGTTGCTTTCCTTGATCGCCTCGCGCAGGCGCGGCTCGTAGTCGTCCAGCCAGGCCTGGGTGACTTTCGGGTCAGGCATCGGCGCGGCCTTGGCGCCGGTGTCCTGGTCCTTGCCGCCGAACGGCCACCACCACTTGCCGCCCTTGTCGGCGTCGGCCTTGGCCACGGCGACCGGTTTGGCTTCGGGTTTCACTTCAGGCTTGACGTCGGCCTTGGCCTCGTCGGAGCCGAACGGCCAGTACCAGTGGCTGCCGCCTTCGGACTTGGCCACAGGCGCGGTGGCGGCTGGTTTCAGGGGCGCAGGGGCCGGGGCCGGCTCTTTCGCCGCCACCTTGTCGGAGGAGCCGAACGGCCACCAGCTGCCGCCGTCGGCGTCGCTTTTCGGGGTTTGGGCGCAACCGGTGATCGCAAAACACAGGGCCAGGGCGAGAGTTGGTTTGGAAGACATTGGAAACCCACAAAATGAAGTGAAGAACAACCGTGGCTGGTCGGCCCGGATAAACAGACGCTTTGAATCGAAAAAACGGGTGAGGTTCCGGCCCTGGATCCTCCTGAAACGCTTTACAGACAAGTGGCAAGCACCCGCGCCAGCTTCTGCGCACGCGGATCCATCAAGACGTATGGCCCAAGGGTATTTGTCACGAAACCGAACGCGACATCGTGCTCCGGATCAGCAAAACCGATGGAACCGCCCGCCCCCGGGTGGCCGAAGGCGCGCGGGCCGAGGCCATAGGTGGCGTTCGGCACGTCGGGCTGGTCGAGCATGCAGCCGAGGCCGAAACGGGTACGGGTGAGCAGGGTCTTGTCCTCGCCGACGCTGTGTTCGCGGGTCAGCTCGTCGAGCATTTCGCTTTCCAGCAGGCTGCCGTCGAGCAGGCCGGCGTAGAACCCGGCCAGGCTGCGCGCGTTGCCGTGGCCGTTGGCCGCCGGTTGCTGCATGCGTCGCCATTCCGGCTTGTTGGTGCTGGTCAGCACCGACGGCGGATTGGTGAAGGCGCGGGTGGTCATGGCGGTCGGCTCACGCATCGTCACCTGCAGCAGGCGCTGGGCGGCGGCGTCACCGGCATTGCCCTTGCCCCGGGCGATGTGGGCCACGCGGTGGAACTCTTCGTCGGCCAGGCCGATATGGAAGTCCAGCCCCAGCGGCTTGGCGACCCGTGCCACGATGGATTCGCCCGGCCCGCGCCCGTCGGCGCGGCGCAGCAGTTCGCCGACCAGCCAGCCGTAGGTGATCGCGGCGTAGCCGTGGCCGGTGCCCGGCGTCCACCACGGTGCCTCCGCCGCGAGGGCGTCGACCATGGTCTGCCATTCGTACAGGGCCTGCGGGGCCATCAGCTCGCGCAGGGCCGGCAGGCCGGCCTGGTGGCAGAGCAATTGGCGCAGGGTGACGGATTCCTTGCCGGCGGCGGCGAACTCCGGCCAGTAGCGGGCCACGGGAACGTCCAGTTGCAGCTTGCCTTCGGCCACCAGCTGCAGCGCCGTGACGGCGGCGAAGGTCTTGGTGCAGGAGAACAGGTTGGCGATGGTGTCGCTGTGCCAGGCCTCGCTGCCGTCCTTGTCGGCGGTGCCGGACCAGAGGTCGAGGACGGTTTCCCCGCCGACCCGGATGCACAGCGCCGCGCCGCGCTCCTGGGGATCGTCGAACAGCGCCGCGAAGGCTTCGCGCACCGCTTCGAACTGAAGCTCGTAATGTCCCTGAATCTGCACCCGCAACTCCCCTGGCGAAAACGCTCTACAAAGTGGCCGGCATTGTTCCAGCCCTTGAGGGTTTTGGGAACTGCTGCGGGCCGGGCGGTTGTGCGGCCGAAGGGAGGATCGCAGGTTTCGGCGTTGCGGGCGGGCTCCCACAGTCTTTGACTGCACCGCAATATCGGTGGGAGCCAGCCTGCTGGCGATAGCGTCAGTGACCGTTGCCCGAGTGCCCCCCGGCATGGCCGGCGCCCGGCCCCTTGCCGGCCTCGCCCTTGCGCCCGCCTTCGGCTTCGTGACCGGCGTCGCCCACCGGTCGCGAAGCCTCTTTGCCCATCTGCTCGACGGTCGCCAGGTTGCTCTTGCGCACCGCCTCGACAAAGCCCTGGAACGGCAGGTCGGTCACGCCCACCAGCCCGAAGTGGCCGTTCTCGCCATCGAGCAGGCGCCCGGTCACCGGTTGGTCCAGGTACTGGAACCAGTGCACGCCGACGATCGACGGCTCGCTCAGGGCCTGCTTGAGGAAGTTGGCGTAGGCCGGGCCGCGGTCCTCTTCCTTGGCCAACGGCGTCACACCGCCCCAGAACGGGCCGCGGTCGGTCGAGCCGAAGTTGAATTCGGTGATCAGCACCGGCTTGTCCAGCTCACGCAACGCGGCGAAGTCATAGCCATCCTGGGGCTTGAGGGTGTACAGGTTGAAGCTCAGCACATCGCAGAACTGCGCGCAGGAAGCCACGGCTTCCGGGGTGCTGACGGCGAAGCGGCCGCCGAGCAGCAACTGGTTCGGCGCATGCCACTTGAGCGAGTCGGACACGGTCTTGAAGTAGGTGTCGGCGAACACTTTCTGGAAGTACTTGAAGTCGGCCTCGATTTCCGGGTGCTCCGCGCTCGGCAGCGGCGGCACGAAACCCGGATCCTCCATCAGTTCCCAGGCCGGCAGGTCGATGCCCCAAGCCTTGGACAGGCCTTCCTGGTTGCGGTACTTGTCCCGCAGCTGCTTGAGGAAAGCGCGCTTGGCCGGCACGTCGGTGGTCATTTTCAGGGTGCCGTAGGCCAAGGCGTAGCGCGACTTCGGATCGTCGCCGGGGCCGGCCCAGGCCAGTTCGTTGTCGGCGTAGTAGCCGATCAGCCACGGATCGTCGCGGTGGTCGCGGGCGGCGATGGCCACGGCCCGCTCGGTGGCCATGGCGAAACGCGGGTCGAACGGGTCGGGCATGCCGCCCCACCAGTCGTTGCCGGTGCTGATGCTGGCGTAGTCGCCGACGATGGACAGCGGCAAGGTGTAAGGCATCCGTGCGGCATTGCCCAATGGCGGCGCGCTCCAATTGCCGACGGTGTTGAAGCCCCAGGCCTGCAGGCGGTCGAGGGTGTGGCCGGTCCAGCGCTTCTCGTCGATCGTGGCCTTGCACGGTTCGGCAGCGGGCGCCTCGGCGGCGGACTCGCCCTTGGCCTGCGCTGCGCACGGATCGCCGTTGAGCCGTTGCAGGTTGGCACCGTAGAAGTCGTACCAACGGCCCGCGTTGTAGCCGCGCCCCTGATCGGCGCCGTTGCCGCCGCGGTTGTCGCCCTCGCCGTAATGGTTGGCCAGCGGCTGGTCGGGCTTGGGCAGCGACTCGAACATCCATTCGCGACCGGCGACATAGGTCGGGTTCACGTCCGGGCTGACGGTGTTCACCCCCAGCGAGTAGAACGGATGGCCTTCCGGCGTCACCAGATACCAGCGGCCGTCACGCTTTTCGGTGCGGAAAAAACCGCTGGCCTTGAACGCAGGGCCGCCGGTCCAGCCGCCGAACTTGTCCAGCGGCGCCTTCGCGCGCTCCGCCAGCCAGCCCTTGAGTTGCTGCTGTTCCTTGGCGGCCGCGGCCTTGAGCTGATCGTCATTGGCGACCTTCTCCGGCCACTTGCCCCGGGTGGACTGGCCGTAGGCATCGACCAGGTTGCCGTAGGCGGCCTTGACCGCCTCGTCGCCGTCCTGCACGCCGAAGCGCTCAAGCAACAGGCTCTGCGCCGCCTTGGGCTGGTCCAGCGACAGGCTGACCGACACCACTTGGCTGCGATCCAGCTCGCCGCTGCTGGCGGCCAGCAGGACCCGCTGGCCGTCGACGGTGATCGGCATCGGCGGCGCGGCCTTCATGCCCTGGCTGAGCGGCGAGCTCGCGGTCAACGGCACCAGCAGGGTCTGCGCAGGGCCCGCCGGCAGGTCGACGCGGCTGGTCAGGGTCTTGCCGTCGTTGCTCTGGATCTGCACGTAAACGGTGACGGCCCAGTTCATGGCGCTCTGGATGCGCAGGCTCATCATGCCGGACTGCGACCAGTCCCAGGCACCGGTCTGCGGGGTCAGCCGCAGCGTCGGGCGCGGCGCCGGGCTGAACGTCACCCGGCGCAGCACCTCGCCTTCCGGGGTCTGCTCGGCGTTGGCCTGGGGCAAGTCGGCGTTTTCGGTGGTCACTTTCACCACGTCGGCGGGCCGGACGAAATTGAACAGGGTCTGCTGCCCGGCAGGCGCCGCCAGCAACGGGGCGGCGAACATCAAGGCAAAAGCGGCAGGCAACGAACGGCGAATCATAAGAACGGAATTCTCCCTAGCGACCCGTGAAGGCCAGTGGACATGCGATGGCAGAGAGATAGACAACGCGGCGGGCGAAACCGCCCACCGTTGCCTCAGGAAATTTCACGCCGGAACGGCGGCAACGCATTGAGGATAGCCTTGCCGTAGCGCTGGGTGACCAGACGCCGGTCCAGCAAGGTGATGATGCCGCGGTCCTCTTCGGTGCGCAGCAGGCGGCCGCAGGCCTGCACCAGCTTGAGCGAGGCGTCCGGCACGGCGATTTCCATGAACGGGTTGCCGCCCCGGGCCTCGATCCACTCCGACAGCGCGGCCTCGACCGGATCGTCCGGCACCGAGAACGGGATCTTGGCGATCACCACGTGCTCGCAGTAGGCCCCCGGCAGGTCCACGCCCTCGGCGAAGCTGGCGAGGCCGAACAGCACGCTGGAATCGCCGCCGTCGACCCGCGCCTTGTGCTTGTTCAGGGTTTCCTGCTTCGACAGGTTGCCCTGGATGAACACCTGCTTGCGCCAGTCGCGGTCGAGGCCGTCGAACACGTCCTGCATCTGCTTGCGCGACGAGAACAGCACCAGGCTGCCCCGCGAGCCTTCGACCAGGTCCGGCAGGTCGCGGATGATCGCGGCGGTGTGGCCGGCGGCGTCCCGCGGGTCGGCGTTCAGGTCCGGCACCCGCAGCACACCGGCGTCGGAGTGATGGAACGGGCTCGGCACCACGGCGGTGACGGCCTTTTTCGGCAGGCCGGCGCGCATGCGGAAGCGGTCGAAGGTGCCGAGCGCCGTCAGGGTCGCCGAGGTCACCAGGCAGCCGTGGGCCACGTTCCACAGGCTGCGGCGCAGGGTCTCCGCCGCCAGGATCGGGCTGGCGTTGACTTCGATGTCGAACAGCGAGCCGCTTTCGGCCAGGGTCAGCCAACGGGCCATGGGCGGGTTGTCTTCCGGATCCTCGGCGGTGAACGCGGTCCACAGTTCCCAGTTGCCGGAGGCCCGGGACAGCAGGCTGCCGAACAGCGGATACCATTCTTCGGCCTGGGTGCTGGCGATGCCGATGTTGACCTCGCCGTCCATGCCTTCCTTGAGCAGGTCGGTCAGGCGGGTGAACAGGTCGTTGAGCCGGGCGAAGCCCTTCTTCAGCTCGATGCCCATTTCGCGCATGTGCTCGGGGATCACCCCGCCGACGAAACGGTGGCGCGGCCGCTCGCGGCCTTCGGTGTCTTCGCCTGGACGGAAATCGGCGATCTGCTCGCAGGCGCTGAACATGAACTGCTGCTGGGCCTTGATCTCCCGCGCCAGCTCCGGCACCTGTTCGATCAGCTTGCCGAGGTCGCCGGGCAACGGGTGCTGGGCCAGCAGCTTGGTGAGGTTCTTGGCGGTGGTCTCCAGCCAGTCGGCGGTGGAGCGCAGGCGCGTGTAATGGGCGAAGTGGCCGATGGCCTTGTCGGGCAGGTGATGGCCTTCGTCGAACACGTAGATGGTGTCGCGCGGATCCGGCAGCACCGCGCCGCCGCCGAGCGCGAGGTCGGCCAGCACCATGTCGTGGTTGGTGACGATCACATCGACCTTGCCCATGCCTTCGCGGGCCTTGTAGAAGGCGCACTGGCCGAAGTTGGGGCAATGGCGGTTGGTGCACTGGCTGTGGTCGGTGGTCAGGCGCGCCCAGTCGGCGTCCTCCAGGGCGTTGGGCCAGCTGTCGCGGTCGCCGTCCCACTTATTGCCGGCGAGCTTCTCGATCATGCTGGTGAACAGCTTCTGGCTGGCCTCGTCGACCTCGATCTTGAAGCCTTCCTCCTCGAACAGCTGGGCGGTGGCGGTCTGCGCGTGGCCTTCCTGCAGCAGCATGTCGAGCTTGGACAGGCACAGGTAGCGGCCGCGGCCCTTGGCCAGGGCGAAGCTGAAGTTCAGCCCGCTGTTGCGCATCAGGTCTGGCAGGTCCTTGTAGACGATCTGCTCCTGCAGGGCCACGGTGGCGGTGGCGATCACCAGCCGCTTGCCGGCGGCCTTGGCGGTCGGGATCGCCGCCAGGCTGTAGGCCACCGTCTTGCCCGTACCGGTGCCGGCCTCCACCGCGACGATCGCGGGGTCGCCGCTGCGCTTGCCTTCGTCGTCGGTGTCGATGTCGCCGAGTACCTTGGCGACTTCAGCGATCATCAGGCGCTGGCCGTAACGCGGCTTGAGGCTCTTGGCCTCGAGGAAACGCGAGTAGGCGCCCTGGATCGTGGTTTTGAGTTCGGTGCTGATCATGGGGTGTCGGGCGCAAAAAGCGCTGGATAAATTTTCAGTGGTTCGGATCGGCCGCTATCATACCCCGCTAATCAGTCCCGCGCAGAACGGAGTGCCCCAATGACACCTTTTAGCCTCGTTTATCCCTTGCATGTGCTGGCCGCCCTGGTCTGGGTCGGCGGCATGTTCTTCGCCTGGATGGTGCTGCGCCCCGCCGCGGTCAAGGCGCTGGACGGCCCCGGCCGGCTGACCTTGTGGGTGGAAGTGTTTCAGGGTTTTTTCCGCTGGGTGTGGGGCGCGGTGATCCTGCTGCCGGTCACCGGCGTGGGCATGCTGCACTTGCAGCAGATCGGCTTCGACAATGCGCCGCGTTATGTGCAGGTGATGATGGGGCTGTTCGTGGTGATGACCGCGCTGTTCATCCGGATTCAGGCATTGATGCTGCCGGAGCTGCGCACGGCGGTGGAGGCGAAGGACTGGCCGGCGGGCGCGGCGGTGCTGGGGCGGATCCGCCGGGTGGTGGGGATCAACCTGCTGGTCGGGATTGCGCTGGTGGCGGTGGCGGCGGCGCGGCCAACGTTCTGAGCCGCACGCGACATCGCTCAGGCCTGGGAGCCCGCTCCCTGGCCTGAGGGGAATGGCTTACAGGTGCTGCACGGTCACGGAACCTGCCGCGCCCACAGGCCCCGGCTGGCCGTCGGCCCCCGGACGGCCGCTCTTGCCGCCGTCGGCGCGGTACACCAGGCAGCCCTTGGACTTGCCGCCCGCCCCTGGTTTGCCGCCAGGCCCCGCCGGGCCGCCGGCGCCACCGGCCACATCGACCTTGATCAGCTGCGCCGGAAAATCCCGCGGCACTTCGAGACGCACCAGGCCGCCCGGCGCGCCCGGCTGGCCGTCGCTGCCGTCGCTGCCGTCGAAACCGCGGCCGGCCTGGCCCCAGGTGCAGCCCGGATCCTGGCCGTTGGCGCCGTCCAGGCCGACGAACCCCGGCGCACCGGTGCCGCCGCGGGCATCGACCGACAGTTGCGGCGCATTCAGCGCCTTGAACTGCAGGTTCAGGTTGCGTCCGGCACGGGCGGCCTTCTCATACGTGCCCGGCGCGCCGCGCGCAGTGATCCGGCTGCCTTCGGCCAGATCCGCACGGCTGACTTTCATGTCCAGCGCCTGTTCGCCCGGCACGATGGCGATCCGCGCCTCGTGGCCCAGGCGCAGTTCCTTGACGGTCAGTTCGGTGACGTTGGACGGCACCAGCAAGGTGCCGTAATCGGCGACCTCCAGCCGTTCCAGCTGCAGTGTGCTGGCGGTGTTGGGCAGGCGCATCAGGGAGTTGGTCTCGACGCTGACCACCTGGGCGCAGGCCAGTGGGCTGATGAATGCGGCGAGCAGGCAGAGTTTACGCATGGGAAGCCTCCGGGGCGGCCGGGGCCGGGATGGTTTGCAGGTGGAATACGCCGAACAGCAGGATGCGGCCACGGTCGCGCCAAGGGTGCGGGCGCCCCTTGAGGCTGCGGTTGCACAGCAGCGCCTCAAGGACGTGGATCAGCAGCCAGAGACCGCCGGCCAGGTTGACCAGCAGGTGCAGCGGACGGACAAACGGCACCAACTGATTGGCCAGCACCACGCAAACGAACAGCAGGGTCAACAACCGCCCCAGCCCCCATAACAGCTTCATACGCTCCCCCGTATCGGAATTATTCTTTGGGCGCACAGTAACGGCTTCGGCACAGGGTTTGCCAGAGGGGAAAATGAAAAAAAAACCTCAGCCGCCGGACGGCTGCCGGTTCGCCGAGGATCGGCGGCCGACAGCTCTAGTCTGCGGACTACAGACATTTCCTAACGGTTGATGTGCAGTTCCACCCGACGGTTCTGCGCTCGGCCCTCGTCGGTGTTGTTGTCCGCCACCGGTTCGCGCTCGCCGCGTCCTTCGCTGGTGAGCTTGCCGGGCTCAAGCCCCTGGCTCAGCAGGTACGCCGCCACGCTGCTGGCGCGCCGCTCCGACAGGGCCTGGTTGTAGGCGTCGGAACCCTTGCTGTCGGTGTGGCCGATGACCTTGATGCTCACCACGTCGGCGTTGCGCAGCTTGTCCATCAACGAATCCAGTTGGCCTTTCGCCGCCGGGGTCAGGTCGGACTTGTCGAAATCGAACAGCACGTTGCCGGCATCGCTGAGGGTGATGACTTCGGTCTGCGGAGCGGGAGCCGGTTTCTCGGTGGCCGGGTACTGCGGCAGCGGGCAGCCGCGGTGGTCGACCGGCGTGTTGGCCGGGGTGTCGGGGCAGCGGTCGCGGCGATCGAACACGCCATCGCCGTCTTCATCGCCGTCCTGGGCATAACAGATCAGTCCGCCGGTGAGGATCCCCAACGCCGCGCCGCCGCCCGCCCATCCGCCGTTTTCGAGCGCGCCGAGACCGCCGCCGACCAGCCCGCCGATGAGGCTGCAGATCGGCCACGTGCGTTGATTGAGGGGAGCGGTGCCATCGCTGTGGGTGGCGCAACCGGTCAGCAGGCTGCCCAGCAGCAGAACCGGCAAAACGGACCTTGTGAGAACACTCATCGTGAAAGCTCCTGTGTCACCGGCCCATACCGGTTACACAGGAGTAAAGACCCGCATCCGCGACTGCACAAGCCGCGGATGCGAGGGGCTCAACGCACGATTTTGATTTCCGTGCGACGGTTCAGCGCGCGGCCGTCCGCAGTCTTGTTGTCCGCCACCGGCTGGCTTTCGCCCGCACCGGTCACCGACACGAAGCTTGCGCGAGGCACGCCCTGCTGGATCAGGTACTCGACCACCGAATGCGCACGGCGGTCCGACAGTTTCTTGTTGTAGGCATCGCTGCCCACGCTGTCGGTGTGACCGGTCACGGTCAGTTGCGCGGTGGAGGATTCCTGTTTCAGGCGCGAGGCGACCTTGTCCAGAACCTGCTTGTCGGAAGGTGTCAGCGTGGCCTTGTCGAACTGGAAGTGCACATCGCGGATCACGATGGTTTCTTCCTTGACCACGACCGCTTCCTCTACCACTGGCGCAGGTGCCGGTGGAGGGCAGCCGTCAGCGTCGACCTTCACGCCACGAGGCGTATGGGGGCACTTGTCGCGGCTGTCCGGCACACCGTCGCCGTCCTCGTCGCCATCACCGTGCACCCAGCAGTAGGCCGCTGCCGTACCACCGACCAACAGCGCGCCGTAACCGGCCCAGGACGAACTTTCCGTCGCCCCGAGACCTGCGCCGACGACACCACCGACTGCCGCACAGGTCGGCCAGTCGGTTTTCTGCAAACCTGCGCAACCAGTCAACACACTGGTTAGCAGAACCAAGGGTAATGCTGTCCGAACTATGCTCATCTAGTTTTCTCCTGAGGGATCGGCTTGCAACCGATTCAGGGAGTAAAGACCGGAGTTTTAATCTCCGCCAGCAATAGGCCATGGCTGTTTGCGCGCCTGTTCACGGGACTTCGGCGCAATTGCCGCAAACCCGCGAAACAGGGCGCTAGGCTCCAGCGCCCCGGCAGGCTAGTCTTGACGCCTTGACCGAGGATTTTTCATGACCGTCGCCCTTTCCGCCCGAACGCCGCAGCAGGCGCTGGCCGCCCTGCTCGACCGCTACGCACCGGCCCGCCTGCTGCTGATCGGCGCCAGCGAGTTTCCGGCGCTGGCCGCCTTCAAAGAAGCCCACCCGGACACCTGCGTCGCCCACGCCGCCCCAGGCGCCCTGCCCAATGAGCTGGCGGCGCGGCGCTTCGACCTGGCGCTGGTGGTCGATTGCCTGGAGCACCTGCCCAAGCGCGACGGCCTGAACCTGCTGGGCGGCATCCGCAACCTCAATGCCAGCCGCATCGCCGTGCTGGCGGACCTTGCGGCCAGCGGCTGGCAGGAGACGGACTTCTACTCCCTGGCCCTGCAGGCCAGCGAGCGCTTTGCCCGCGACGAACAAGTGCTGACCCTGTTCACCTACGATCTGCTTGACTACAAGCAAGTCCCCGACTGGCTCAATTCGAAGTTCTGGGCCAATCCGGAAAATTTCGGGAAATACTGGTGGTAATGCGATGAGTACAGCCATTTGCCCCTGCGGCAGCGGCAACCTGCTGGAGGCCTGCTGCGGCCACTATCACGCCGGCCATCCGGCCCCCTGCGCCGAAGCGCTGATGCGCTCGCGCTACAGCGCCTATGTGCTGGGCCTGGTCGACTACCTGGTGGCGACCACCCTGCCCGCCCAGCAAGCGGGGCTGGACCGCCAGTCGATCAGCGACTGGAGCGCCCAGAGCACCTGGCTCGGCCTTGAGGTCGAAAGCTCGGAAGTGCTCGGCGGCCAGCCGGAGCACGCCTTCGTCACCTTCACCGCCCGCTGGCACGACAGCCAGGGCGAACACAGCCACCGCGAGCGCTCGTCGTTCGTGCAGAACGCCGGCCGCTGGTACTTCATCGACCCGACCGTGGCGATGAAGTCCGGCCGCAACGACGCCTGCCCCTGCGCCAGCGGGCAGAAGTTCAAAAAGTGCTGCGCCGGGTATTTCGGCGCGTGAGGTGAGCGGCGTCTAGACTGGGCCGAAAAGGAGTGACTCCATGCCCGGTCGATGGCGCAACCTGCAAATCCTCAGCCTGCTGCTGTTTCTGGGCCTGGGCGGCTGCGCCTCGTGGTTCGCCGACGACCTGCCCGACCCGGCCGTTCATTTGGTGAGGGTCGAGGTGGTGCGGGCCAAGCTGCTGGAGCAGAAGTTCGTCCTGCACTTTCGCATCGACAACCCCAACGACAGCGACCTGACCGTGCGCGGCCTCGAATACCGCGTGCACCTGGCCGGCCTGCTGCTGACCGAGGGCGAGCACGAACACTGGATCACGGTGGGGCCCAAGCGCAGCGCTTTCTATAAGGTGCCGGTGCGCACCAACCTGTGGCCCCAGGTGAAAGAGGTGGTGAAACTGCTGAAGAACCCGAACCAGCAGATCCCCTACCGGCTGCAGGGCGAGATGGAAACCGGTTTATTCATCGCGCACTACGTGCACCTGGAGCGCAATGGCGTGATAATCCCCGCCGAATTGATTCCGGAGTGACCCCGATGACCCAGCAACCTCATGTCCATGGCCCTGACTGCAACCACGATCATGACCATCACCACCACGACCATGGCCATGTCCACGGCCCGAACTGCGGCCACGCCCACCAGGAGCCGGTGCGCAACGCCCTGAAGGACGTCGGCCGCAACGACCCTTGCCCGTGCGGCAACGGCAAGAAGTTCAAGAAGTGCCACGGCGCGTGATGCTTGGGGCGAAGACCGTCTTCGCCTGACCGACCGCCATCGCCAGCAGGCTGGCTCCCACCTTGTTCTGCAGTGACCGCAAACACTGCATTCAACCGAGATTCCTGTGGGAGCCAGCCTGCTGGCGATGGCGTCAGACCGTTCACCGCCACACCCTCAAACCGCCGCCAGAATTTCCCACCTGTTCTGCAGTGACCGCAAACACTGCGCTCAACCGAGATTCCTGTGGGAGCCGGCCTGCTGGCGATGGCGTCAGACCATTCACCGCCACACCCTCAAACCGCCGCCAGAATTTCCCACCTGTTCTGCAGTGACC
>NZ_JBIVHR010000064.1:27636-31137 GCF_044749305.1 Pseudomonas sp. NPDC089534
CACCTGTTCTGCAGTGACCGCAAACACTGCATTCAGCCGAGATTCCTGTGGGAGCTGGCTTGCCAGCGAAAGCGTCAGCCCATTCACCGCCGCCCCCTCAGACCGCCGCCAGAATCTCTCCACTGCCGGCCACCGTCGCATACTCGCCGTGCAGGTTCCCCAGCGACATCGCATGCACATCCTCGGCCGAACGCAACGCACCGAAGAAATCGGCCTTGTCGAATGTGAAGCACGCATCCTCCGCCACCCAGGCCTCGAACCCCAGGTTCCCCGCCGTGCGCGCCGTGGCCTCCACGGAATTGTGGGTCGCCACGCCGACGATGACCAACTGAGCGATCCCCGCCCCACGCAATTTCGCCTCAAGCCCCGTCGCACAGAACGCATCCGGCACCTGCTTCTGGATCAGACGCTCGCCGTCCTGCGGTGCGAAGCGTTCCTGAAACTCCACCCCCGATTGCCCGGGCCAGAACACCGACTCCGGTGAACGGGACAAATGCTGGACATGGATCACCGGCCGCCCGCTGCGGCGCCACATCCCCAGCAGGTCGAGGATCCGCGCCTCGGCCTGCGGATTGTTCCGCCGCCCCAGGCGTGGATGCAGGATGCCTTTCTGCTGGTCAATGATGATCAGGGCGGCGTTGGCCTGAAGTTCCATGGCGGTGTTTCCTTCGAAAGGTCAGTTGATCGACCACTTCAACATCTCCGTTCGCTGCGGGGCAAGCACCCCGTTTCGTCGCACGCACCGGCCCCGCCCGGAAATAACTGTGCCCCCCGCTTGCGCGGCCCCTTCCCGCTCACTAACGTAGCGCCTTTACTGACGCTACCCCCCGCAGGAGCCTTGCCATGGCCTCGCCAGCCCTCACACAATTTCTTCCCCGGTTCGGCGTTGCCGCAGCAGTGGCCGGTGTCTTGAGCCTGGCCGGTTGCCAGACCTGGAACGCTCAGGATTCGCTCCCGCCCGTCTCCGGCGTGCAGCCGCTCAAGGGCCTGGCGCAGAACGTCTCGGTGCGGCGCAACGCCATGGGCATGCCGCTGATCGAGAGCAACAGCTTCCACGATGCGCTTTTCACCCTCGGCTACGTCCACGCCGGCGACCGGATCAACCAAATGGTCACCCTGCGCCTGCTGGCCCAGGGCCGTCTGGCGGAGATGTCCGGCCCGTCCCTGCTCGATGCCGACCGCTACATGCGCGCGGTCAACCTGAAGAAAAGCGCCGACGAACTGTACAAGGCCTCGTCGCCGCGGCTCAAGCGCTTCTTCGAGGTCTATGCGCGGGGCGTCAACGCTTACCTGTTCCGCTACGCCGACAAGTTGCCGGGGGATCTGGCCGCCAGCGGCTACAAGCCGGAATACTGGAAGCCTGAGGATTCGGCGCTGATCTTCTGCCTGCTGAACTTCAGCCAGTCGGCCAACCTGCCCGAAGAAATCGCCTCGCTGGTGCTCGCGCAGACCGTCACCACCGACAAGCTCGCCTGGCTGACCCCGTCGGCCCCCGACGAGAACCTGCCGCTGGCCGAGGCCGACAAGCTGCAAGGCATCAAACTCAACGGGCAGATCCCGGGCCTGAGCGAACTGAGCGGCGCCAGCCAGCAGTTGGCGGCGCTGAACCTGCTCGGCGCCACCTCGTCGAACAACTGGGCCATCGCCCCGCAACGCAGCCGCAGCGGCAAGAGCCTGCTGGCCAGCGACAGCCACGGCCCGCTCGCCGCTCCGTCGCTGTGGAGCTTCGTGCAGATCCGCGCGCCGAAGTACCAGGCCGCCGGGGTCACGGTGGCCGGCCTGCCGATGGTGCTCGGCGGCTTCAACGGCAAGGTGGCCTGGAGCATGACCGGCGTGCAGGGCGACAACCAGGATCTGTTCCTGGAGAAGATCCGCCGTCAGGGCAGCAGCCTGACCTACGAGGTCAACGGCAAGTGGCAGCCGTTGGCGGTGCGCCAGGAAACCTATTTCGTCAAAGGCCAGCGGCCGATCCGTGAAGCGGTGTACGAAACCCGCCACGGTGCGCTGCTCAACAGCGCCCAGGCCGCGGCCCAAGGCTCGGGGTTCGGGCTCGCGCTGCAAGTGCCGAGCTTCACCGACGACAAATCCCTCGATGCGCTGTTCGACCTGAGCCGCGCCCAGAACACCGAACGCGCCTCGGACGCCAGCCGGGAAATCCGCGCCATCGGCCTGAACCTAGTGTTCGCCGACGCCAGCGACATCGGCTGGCAGGTGACCGGGCGCTTCCCGAACCGCCGCGAAGGCGAAGGGCTGCTGCCGTCGCCGGGCTGGGAAGGCCGCTACGACTGGGACGGCTACGCCGACCCGATGCTGCACCCCTACGATCAGGCCCCGGCCCAGGGCTGGCTCGGCACCGCCAACCAGCGGGTCATCCCCCATGGCTACGGCATGCAGCTGTCCAACTCCTGGGCCGCGCCGGAACGCGGCGAGCGCCTGGCCGAACTGGCCGGCAGCGGCAAGCATGACAGCCGCAGCGTGATCGCCATGCAGTACGACCAGACCACCCTGTTCGCCGCCAAACTGAAGAAGATGTTCGAGGCGCCGGGCATGGCCCAGCCGCTCAAACAGGCGATCGAAGCCCTGCCGGACGCCGACCGCGCCAAGGCCCGCGAGGCCTACACGCGCCTGATGGCGTTCGACGGCAAGCTCAGCCCGACCTCCGCCGATGCGGCGATCTACGAGCTGTTCCTGCAGGAAAGCATGAAGCAGATCTTCCTCGACGAACTGGGCCCGCAGGGCAGCCCGGCGTGGAAAGCCTTCATCGCCAACGGCGACCTCTCCTACGCCGCCCAGGCCGACCACTTGCTGGGCCGCGAGGACAGCCCGTTCTGGGACGATGCCCGCACCCCGCAGAAGGAAGACAAACCGGCGATCCTGGCCCGCAGCCTGGCTGCGGCGATCAGCGCCGGCGACAGCCAACTGGGCGGCGACCGCAGAGCCTGGCAGTGGGGCAAGCTGCACCGCTACGAGTGGAAAAACGCCAACGGCCAGACGGTCCGCGGCCCGCTCGCCGCCGGCGGCGACCACACCACGCTCAACCTGGCGGCCTTCGCCTGGGGCCAGGACTTCGCCGTCAGCCGCGCGCCGTCGATGCGCTTCATCGTCGATTTCGGCCAGAGCGAACCGCTGATGGCCCAGAACGGCACCGGACAGTCCGGCAACCCGGCCAGCCCGAACTACCTGAACGGGATCGATGCGTGGCTGAAGGGGCAGTACATCGGCCTGCCGATGCAGCCGCAGAACTTCGACCGCGTATACGGCAAAGCCCGCCTGACCCTCACCCCAGGCAAGTGAACGCCGCCCGCCGCCGCATCAGACCGGCGGCGGGCACGTCCCCTGCAGGCGCCAGCCTGCTGGCGATGGCGGACGGTCTGGTCCATCGGGGCCGGATGTGCCGCCGTCATCGCAAGCAAGCTTGCTCCCACAGGGTTATGCAGTGACCTCAGATTCTGCATCCACCCAAATTCCCTGGTGGGAGCCAGCCTGCTGGCGATGGCGGAC
>NZ_JBIVHR010000064.1:31232-36678 GCF_044749305.1 Pseudomonas sp. NPDC089534
ACAGATTCTGCATCCACCCAAATTCCCTGGTGGGAGCCAGCCTGCTGGCGATGGCGTCCGGTCTGATCCACCGAGGTCGGATGTGCCGCCATCATCGCGAGCAGGCTCGCTCCCACAGGTTTTGCAGTGATCACAAACTCTGCATCCACCCAAATTCCCTTGTGGGAGCCAGCCTGCTGGCGATGGCGTCCGCCAAGGCGCCGCAGGGCCGCGCTGTCACGCCCGCAGCCTGTGCGCACCACGCTCCCGCAACGACTTTTCAGGCGTTCGAAAAATCAATAGAACTTTCGGACCCGCGCTCACCTCATAGCTGACAGGCCCCTCTTTCGAGGTAACGACATGGAGCTTGTCATCGCGCGTCCGGAAGGCTTGTACTGCCCCGCCGGGGATTTCTACATCGACCCGTGGCGGCCGGTCGAGCGCGCGGTGATCACCCATGCCCACGGCGACCACGCCCGCACCGGCAACCGGCATTACCTGGCCAGCAGCGCCAGCGAGGGGATTCTGCGTGCGCGCCTGGGCCCGGACATCAACCTGCAGACCCTGCCCTACGGCCAGCGCCTGACCCACCACGGCGTCACCCTGAGCCTGCATCCCGCCGGCCATGTGCTGGGCTCGGCGCAGGTGCGGCTGGAATACGGCGGCGAGGTCTGGGTCGCGTCCGGCGACTACAAGACCGAGCCGGACGGCACCTGCGCGCCGTTCGAGCCGGTGCGTTGCCACACCTTCATCACCGAATCGACCTTCGGCCTGCCGATCTACCGCTGGCAGCCGCAGGCCGAGGTGTTCGCCGAAATCAACCAGTGGTGGCAGTCGAACATCGAGGCCGGCCGGGCCAGCGTGCTGTTCTGCTATTCGTTCGGCAAGGCCCAGCGGATTCTCCACGGCATCGACCCGACGCTCGGGCCGATCCTCAGCCACGGCGCGGTCGAGCCGCTGAACCGGGTCTACCGCGAGGCCGGCGTGGATCTGCCGCCGACGCGCTACGCCGGTGATGTGCAGAAAAACGACCCGCTGCTGCGCCAGGCGCTGGTCATCGCCCCGCCCCTGGCGGGCGGCAGCAGTTGGATGCGCCGGTTCGGTGACTTCAGCGACGGTTTCGCCAGCGGCTGGATGCGCCTGCGCGGCCCACGCCGGCGGCGCGGCGTGGATCGGGGCTTCGTGCTCTCGGACCATGCCGACTGGCCCGGACTGCTCTGGGCCATCGGACAGACCGGCGCCGAACGGGTGAAAGTCACCCACGGCTCGGTCGGCCCCCTGGTGCGGCACCTGCGCGAACAGGGACTGGATGCGCAGGGCTTCAGCACGGAATACGGTGACGACGAGGAAGACAACTCCGCGTCGGCGCCGGCCATCGCCCAGGTGCAGCCATGAAGGCCTTCGCCTGCCTGTATGCCGAGCTCGACGCCAGCACGTCCAGCAACGCCAAGCTCGCGGCCATGCAAGCCTATTTCGCCCAGGCGGCGCCGCAGGATGCGGCTTGGGCGGTTTACTTCCTGGCCGGCGGCCGCCCCCGGCAACTGGTGCCGGTGCGGATCCTGCGGGATCTGGCGGTGGAGCGTTCGGGGCTGGCCCCGTGGCTGTTCGAGGAGTGCTATCAGGCGGTCGGCGACCTGGCGGAAACCATTTCGCTGGTGCTGCCAGAGAGCCCGGACACCTCGACGGCCGGCCTCGCCGAATGGATCGAACGCAGGCTGCTGCCGCTGCGCGGCGAAACCCCGGAATACCTGGCCCGGCAACTGCCGGCGCTGTGGGCGCAGTTGGACCGGGCGAGCCTGATGCTGTGCATCAAGCTGATCACCGGCAGCTTCCGGGTCGGGGTCTCGAAGCTGCTGGTGACCCGGGCCCTGGCCGCCATGGCCGGACTCGACAGCAAACGCGTGGCGCAGCGGCTGGTGGGCTACACCGACCTCTCGAACCGGCCCGACGCCCAGCGCTACCTGCAACTGATCGCCCCCGAATCCAGCGAAGAGCACACCCGGCGCGGCGGCCAGCCCTATCCGTTCTTTCTCGCCCATGCCCTGTCGCAGCCGCCGGAGCGTTTCGACGCGTTGCTGGGCCCGCCGAGCGATTGGCAAGTCGAATGGAAGTGGGACGGCATCCGTGCGCAGGTGGTCAAGCGTGACGGCCGGCTGTGGGTCTGGTCGCGGGGCGAAGAGCTGGTGACCGAACGCTTCCCCGAATTCGGCGGCCTGCTGCACCGCCTGCCTGACGGCACGGTGCTCGACGGCGAGATCGTGGTCTGGAAAACCGCGCCGGACTCGCCGTCGGTGCAGCCGTTCGCGCTGCTTCAGCAACGGATCGGCCGCAAGCGCCTGGACAAGAAGATCCTTGAAGACGCGCCGGTGGTGCTGCTGGCCTACGACCTGCTGGAATGGCAGGGCGAGGATTGGCGCAACCGGCCGCAAACCGCCAGGCGCGACCGGCTGGAGCAGGTCGTCGCCAGTTGCGGTGATCCGGCCCTGCTCCTTTCCCCCGTCATCACCGCCGACAGCTGGGCGGATCTTGCCCGCCAGCGCGAGGCCTCGCGGCGCCTGGGGGTCGAAGGCATGATGCTCAAGGCCCGCGACGCCCGGTACGGCGTGGGCCGCACCAAGGACATGGGCGTGTGGTGGAAATGGAAAGTCGATCCGTTCAGCGTCGATGCGGTGCTGATCTACGCCCAACGCGGCCACGGCCGGCGCGCCAGCCTGTACAGCGACTACACCTTCGCGGTGTGGGACGGGCCGCCCGGATCCGGTCAACGCGCGCTGGTGCCGTTCGCCAAGGCCTACTCAGGGCTGACCGACGAGGAAATGCGCCAGGTGGACATCATCGTGCGCAAGACCACCGTGGAGAAGTTCGGCCCGGTCAGCAGCGTGGCCCCAAGCCTGGTGTTCGAACTGGGCTTCGAAGGCATCGCCCTCTCGCACCGGCACAAGAGCGGCATCGCCGTGCGCTTTCCGCGCATGCTGCGCTGGCGCCAGGACAAGAGCGTGGACGAGGCCGACAGCCTGGCCACCTTGCAGAACCTGTTGAGCTGATCCCCTGTGGCGAGGGAGCTTGCTCCCGCTGGAGGGCAAAGCCCTCCCCGTTTCTCCAACAGGCTTTGCGGCGGCTGCACCGCCTTAGCGGGCGCAAGCTCCCTCGCCACAAGAGCGCCCCCCTCACGACGGCTGTCACAAAACGGTGCGGCGAATGTCCCCTGCCCGTTTCCGTGCACCGATCCCTCGCGCCGTCCCTTCCTACACCTTTTAAAACACTTGTTCGGGACTCTGGTTCGGAAATTGCTACTTTCTATAAGTCGTAAGCGTTCCAGTAACAATACTTCTGCGCCATGGCGCTCATATTGGTTCTTAGGGATTGAATAATGAAAAAAGCATTGCTGACCCTTTCTGCACTGGCGTTGTGCATGGCTGCCGGTTCCACGCTGGCCAAGGAGTACAAGGAGCTGCGTTTTGGCGTTGACCCTTCCTACGCACCGTTCGAGTCGAAAGCGGCCGACGGCAGCCTGGTGGGCTTCGACATCGACCTGGGCAACGCGATCTGCGCCGAGCTCAAGGTCAAGTGCAAGTGGGTCGAAAGCGACTTCGACGGCATGATTCCGGGCCTCAAGGCCAACAAGTTCGACGGCGTGATCTCGTCGATGACCGTGACCGAAGCCCGCGAGAAGGTCATCGACTTCTCCAGCGAGCTGTTCTCCGGCCCGACCTCGTTCGTGTACAAGAAAGGCGCCGGCATCACCGCCGACACCGCGTCGCTCAAGGGCAAGACCGTCGGCTACGAGCAGGGCACCATCCAGGAAGCCTACGCCAAGGCCGTGCTGGACAAGGCCGGCGTGAAGACCCAGGCCTACGCCAACCAGGATCAGGTGTACGCGGACCTGGTCTCCGGTCGCCTGGACGCTTCGATCCAGGACATGCTGCAGGCCGAACTGGGCTTCCTGAAGTCGCCGCAGGGCGCCGACTACGAAGTCAGCCAGCCGGTCGACGACAAATTGCTGCCGTCCAAGACCGCTGTCGGTATTAAGAAAGGTAACACCGAGCTGAAAGCGCTTTTGGATAAAGGTATCAAAGCGTTACACGATGATGGCAAATATGCGGAGATTCAAAAGAAACACTTCGGTGATCTGAATCTGTACAGCGGCAAGTAATGCCACGGCGCCCATCCCGGATGGGCGCCTTTCCCTTCCGTTCAGGTTGCTGATTCATGTTCGAAAACCTATTACAGAATCTGGGGCTCTCCGCCTTCAGCCTCAAGGGCTTCGGCCCGTTGCTGTGGGAAGGCACCTGGATGACCGTCAAACTGTCGGCGCTGTCGCTGCTGGTGGCCGTGCTGCTCGGCCTGATCGGCGCCAGCGCCAAACTGTCGAAGGTCAAGCTGGTGCGCCTGCCGGCCCAGCTCTACACCACGCTGATCCGCGGCGTGCCGGACCTGGTGCTGATGCTGCTGATCTTCTACAGCCTGCAGACCTGGCTGACGTCGCTCACCGACTATATGGAGTGGGAATACATCGAGATCGACCCGTTCAGCGCAGGCGTGCTGACCCTGGGCTTCATCTACGGCGCGTACTTCACCGAAACCTTCCGCGGCGCGATCCTCGCCGTGCCCCGCGGCCAGGTCGAAGCCGCCACCGCCTACGGCCTCAAGCGCGGCCAACGTTTCCGCTTCGTGGTGTTCCCGCAGATGATGCGCTTCGCCCTGCCGGGCATCGGCAACAACTGGATGGTGATGCTCAAGGCCACCGCGCTGGTGTCGATCATCGGCCTGGCCGACCTGGTCAAGGCCGCGCAGGACGCCGGCAAGAGCACCTATCAACTGTTCTACTTCCTGGTGCTGGCCGCCCTGATCTACCTGCTGATCACCAGCGCCTCCAACGTCATCCTGCGCCGGCTTGAACGCCGCTACGCCGCCGGGGCCCGGGAGGCCATCCGATGATCGAACTCCTGCAGGACTACTGGAAAGCCTTCCTTTATACCGACGGCAACAACATCACCGGGCTGGCCATGACCCTCTGGCTGCTCAGCGCCTCGATCTTCATCGGCTTCATCACCTCGATCCCGCTGTCCATCGCCCGGGTCTCGCCGCGCTTCTACATCCGCTGGCCGGTGCAGTTCTACACCTACCTGTTCCGCGGCACGCCGCTCTACATCCAGCTGCTGATCTGCTACACCGGGATCTACAGCCTGGCCGCCGTGCGCGCCCAGCCGGTGCTCGACAGTTTCTTCCGCGATGCGATGAACTGCACGATCCTGGCCTTCGCCCTGAACACCTGCGCCTACACCACCGAGATCTTCGCCGGGGCGATCCGCAGCATGAACCACGGCGAAGTCGAAGCGGCCAAGGCCTACGGCCTGACCGGCTGGAAACTGTACGCCTACGTGATCATGCCGTCGGCCCTGCGCCGTTCGTTGCCGTACTACAGCAACGAAGTGATCCTGATGCTGCACTCGACCACCGTGGCGTT